>JAKPMW010000447.1 GCA_029548715.1 Spirochaetota bacterium
TCCAGGCAGCCGGATACTCAAACGAAATCCCCATTTCCGGATCAGTGTACCGGGTTGACCCGGTCTTTCCACAGGCCAATATACCAGCCAACACCATGACGCCCGCAACAACAAGTCCGATAGCACGCATGCCATACCTCCCGCCAATTTCCCCCTGGGGATCAAACACCGGGAATGATAGCACGTCTTGCACGCCCTGTCACACCCGGGTACCTGACGGGTTATACCAGTCCGCTGATCATGCCCGCTCCGAGGACAAAGAGCATGACGGCGATGATGCGCTGCACCGTCCGGATGGTAATTTTTTTGAGCAGGCGGGTCCCCAAAAAAGCCCCGACGAAGGCTGCCCCGCTGGCCGCGACCACCAGCCAGCCGATCCCCCCGGCGGAAAACCCGAGCCCCGTCCACGATAGCGTTACCCCGTACACCACAAGCCGGACGCAATCGACGACCACCGCCGAGACGACGCCTGTTCCCACAAATGCCTCTTTATCAAGCCCGCAGCGCAAAAGAAAGGCCGAGCGCAGGGCACCCTGATGGCCCGAGAGCCCGCCGAAGAATCCCGAGAGGGCCCCGCCCAGGGGCAGCCACTTGCGCTCAAAGGCCAGCGAGGCAAAGCGGGGCAAGACCTCCAGAAAGGCAAACCCGATCACAAGGAGTCCCACCAGAATCTTGACCGGAGTGATCTGCCGGGCAAGATCCCCGATGGAATACGTAACAAGTGGCTCCATGCCCGAGAGGGCCGTCAACAGCCAGGCTCCGCCCAGGGCCGCCAGTGCGCCCGGGAGTGAAAAACGCAGGACGACACCCCAGTCAGCCTTGCGTCCCATCAGGATGACCTTGAAGATATTGTTGGCAAGATGGACGACCGCTGTCGCGGCAATGGCCACCTCAAGGGGAAAAAAGAGGGCAAAGGCCGGCATGAGCAAGGTCCCCAGGCCAAAGCCCGAAAAGAGGGTCAGGCCCGAAACCGCGAGCGCCACAAGGCAGACGACAAGAAATTCCATCTGTGTTCTCCTGCAGTGGTGTGCATACTCCAGACTTCATGCATATATGCTACAATCAATCCGGACAGTCGGCCATCGCTATCGCTGTCCGGGAGAACAACATGAATCCTGGCGTATTGGCATTGTGTATTGCGCTTGTCCCCTTCAGCCTTATGGGGAACAGTCTCGGAACACGGGTATTCGCCGAGCCCCGCTTTGTCCTCGTGCGCGTGGCGGAAGGCCTGCACCACCCCTGGGCCCTGGCCTTTGTCGGTGAGGGGCGCATCCTCATCAGCGAACGCCGGGGTACTCTGCGCGTCCTCGAGCAGGGAATACTCAAGCCCGTCAGCGGGGTCCCGGCAATCCCCGCCATTGGACAGGGCGGGTTGATGGATATCGCCCTGCACCCGGGATTTTCGCACAACCGGCTGGTCTACTTTTCACACACAGCCAGCCTGGGAAGCGCAACCGTGACCGCCGTCTCCCGGGCCCGCCTTGTGCCTGTACACACCGGAACGGGCAGGACGCCGGGCTGGCGCATTGAGGGCTGGACACGCATCCTGACCCTTTCAAACCGGGGGACAAACGGGCTGCATTTCGGCTCGCGCCTCATCTTTGATGCGGACGGGTTCTTGTTTGTCAGCGTCGGCGAGCGCTTCGTGATGCAGGCTGCACAGAATCCCGCAACCCACGCCGGCAAGACCCTGCGTGTGCGGGCGGACGGTACGGTCCCGGCCGACAATCCCTGGGTAGGCCAGGCTGGTTTTCTGCCGGAGATCTGGTCCCTCGGCCACCGCAATGCCCAGGGGATGGCCTATGACCACACACGGGGCATATTGTGGCAACATGAGCATGGCCCGCGCGGTGGTGATGAACTCAACATCATCCGGCGGGGAGCCAACTACGGCTGGCCGACGGTGACACACGGAATCGACTACAGTGGTGCCAGCATCAGCCCGCACAACCGGCGTGCGGGAATGGAGTCCCCGCTCGTGCACTGGACCCCGTCCATAGCACCCTCCGGGTTGGCCGTCTGCCGGGGAGCGGCCTTCCCCTTTTGGGAGGGAGATCTCTTTGCCGGCGCCCTGGCCGGCCAGCAACTGAGACGGATCCGCATCCGGGATGGCCGCGTCGTCGAGGAGGAACGTCTCCTTGCTGATCGTATCGGGCGCATCCGTGATGTGCGCTGCAGTCCCGACGGGCGGATCTGGCTTGTGACGGATTCGGCCCGGGGTGCAGTCTACCGGCTTGACCCGGTCAGATGAGGTCGCACAAAAAGTATATTTGAAAGAATTTAATCCGGGATTATCCCGTGGCGCCTCTTGCATTATGCCGGATTCGATTCTATGATTGGTTCAAACTTGTATAAGGAGGGCACACCCATGAAGCACGTCGTAACCGTACTCACCATCGCTGTTGTTGCACTTTCACTGTACGCCTGCGGAAAAAAGGGGGCCGCATCAGGCTCACCGGTCGTCGGGACATGGAAGGTCGTCGAAGCCAGCGGAACCGCCGCAGACATGAACAAGGGAATGGTCTATGATTTCAAGGACAGTGGCGAACTCCTCGTCGGGGGCATGACCAAGTTTGCCTGGACCGTCACCAATGACACACTGTACTGGAACATGGGCGAGAGCTTCAAGTTTTCCGCAAAGTTCAAGATTTCCGGTGACACCATGAATCTCGACTACGAAACCAGCGACCAGAAATTTGTGATGAAAAAGCAATAACACGATTTTGTGTGAATAATCGCAAGGGGCTGACAATACTACGTCAGCCCCTTTTTGATGCACGCCTGCCATCAGTCAAACTGCCGGACGCGAACCTCGACTTCCTCGAGGCCCAAGCCGCGGGACCTGCGTGCAACTACCCGGGTCGGGTTTTCACTCTGCTGCGTGTAATCCGCACTCATCTGCTCGTATGTCAACCAGAAATACGTATGCCTGAGATTGGTCGGGAGATGGCTGTTTGGGCCCGGATCATCCCAGGTCGTATCGATATAGCGCCATGCAAAGCCATCAAAGACCGCATTCCAGGCATGCCCACCCCAAACGGTGATATCTCATCTACATGGACAGGATCGTCATTTCACAAGTCTGATGCCGAGGTTGGTCAGGACATACCCGAAACGGGAACCGCTGCTTTCACTGTAGGGCTGCCAGGCTATGGTGTTGGTCACGGTTTTTGGCCGATACCCCGCAGCACGAACATGGAGCAGCCATGTCTGGCACTGTTCGGGCCTTCCACCCAGTCCGCTGTACTCAAAACGAAAGCGGCCGGCGCCGTCCGTTTCACGCCGGTACAGGTCCCGGACAGCCCCCGCCGGAACACCGTCTTCGATCCGCTCGACAATGGCCCCAGGGACGGCCCGCCCTGTCTGGTCGTCAACAACCCGGCCGGACACATCGTGCCGGTAGGCATAATCCACTTTGGCACATGCAAGCATCATCAAGCACGCTATTCCCAGCATTTCTGTCCTGTATGACATGGCTCACCTCCAGGCTTTCAGAGAGTACACACCCATGATAGCCTGATTTGTGCCGCAACACACCTGTTTATTGCAAAAGAGCTATGCCAATCCGCGATACCCATTCTTGATTGTAATTATATAATCGTAATCCGGATTAGCGATCACACAACTGCAATGGCTATCCCGGATTGTCCTCCGCGAGAATGCTTGACAATTCCCATCGTCTTGCTATGTTTCAGCCATGATTGAATCGCCCAACGCACACCGTCTGCAAGCCGTCTCTTCCATGCAGGACATCTTTCCTGCCTACCATGACACCCCCATCAGCCTCCTGCTCGAGTACCACAACCTCGAACGTCCCTTTGACACCTGGGACAAGGCCCAGGTCCTGATCGGGATGTGCATGGACAACCGCAAGCAGCTCCGTATCCCGGACAATTTTGCCTACATCATCCGCAGCGGGGGCGGCAACCTGCGTCCCAGCGAATTCAAGGTCTCCTACGCCATCGGTGTCGGCGGGGTCACCACCATCGCCCTTCTGGCACATGACAATTGCGGAATGGTCAATGTCCAGACCAAGCGGGAGCAGTTTGTGTCAGGCCTGGTCGAAAATGCCGGCTGGACCCGCGAAGCCGCCGAGGCCCACTTCAACAGTTTCAGTCCCCTGTTCGAGATAGGCGAATCGATTGATTTTGTCCTGAGCGAGGCCAAGCGCCTGCGTGAACGCTACCCGAAAATTCTGGTTGCCCCACTGTTTTACAATATTGCTGATCGCAGGCTGGCCCTGATCCACGAGGAATGACGCCGGACCGGCAAGGCAGACTCATCCCGGCCAGCATCCCGCAACACACAACCCTGCCAAACGGGAGTTGTGGAGCTACTGACAGTGTCCGGAGGATACACCAGACAGGATGATGCAGAGACAGGAACGGGGCCCGGAACTGCGGCCCCTTCCCTGTTCTCCAACTGTCATGAATGGACTTTCACCAGCCCCGGCAGGAAGGATTCCTGCCGGGGAGCACGAATCAATCCATGGTGCCAAAGCGCGAGAAGGGCAAGTAGCGGATCAGGGGACTCCCCATCAGGTAGTCCTTGTGCAAAAACCCCCAAAACCGGCTGTCCTTGCTGTTATCCCGGTTGTCGCCAAGGACAAAGTAGTGATCCTTGGGAACAACCGCACACAAGCGGTT
>JAKPMW010000006.1 GCA_029548715.1 Spirochaetota bacterium
GACGCATCGCCTTGTCTCGGATGATGTGCGTTTCAAGAATCTCGGACTGGTTGTGATTGACGAGGAGCAGCGTTTCGGGGTGCAGCACAAGGAAAAACTCAAGAAGATGCGCCGGATGGTGGACGTGATGACCCTGACGGCGACTCCCATTCCGCGGACCCTGCACATGTCACTGATCAAGGTCCGCGACATGAGTGTGATCCGGACGCCTCCCCGCTCACGCCTGCCGGTTGAGACCTATGTGCTTGAGTTCAACGAAAACATGGTCAAGCGGGCCATCATGGCCGAGCTCGACCGGGGCGGGCAGATCTACTACCTGCATAACCGGGTCCAGTCGATTGAAAACGTGCGCCAGTTTATCGCGAGGCTGGTGCCCCAGGCTCGCGTCGGGGTGGCGCATGGACAGTTGCACGAGCATCAGCTTGAAAAAGTGATGCGTGATTTTATCGACGGGCATCTGGATATCCTGCTCTGTACCTCGATCATCGAGTCAGGGCTTGATATCCCCAATGCCAACACCCTGATCGTGGACCGGGCAGACGCCTTCGGCCTGGGCCAGTTGTACCAGATCCGGGGCCGGGTTGGACGTTCATCCCGGCGCGGGTTTGCCTGGCTCTTTTATCCGCCGGACAGGTCACTCACCGAGCAGGCGCAAAAGCGCTTGCAGGTGATCAACGAGTTTACCGATCTTGGCTCGGGTTTTGACCTCGCGATGCGTGACCTTGAGATCAGGGGGGTCGGCAACCTCTTCGGGGCCGAGCAGAGCGGAGACATCATTTCGGTCGGGTTTGACATGTACTGCCGGATTCTGGATGATGCCGTGCGCGAGCTTGGTTCGGAGCTGCGTGAGGAACAGCCGGATACCGTCCTGAATCTGGATTTTGAGGGATATATTCCCGATGACTACATTCCCGATGAGCGGCAGAAGATCGAGATTTACAAGAGGATAGCGGCCTGTACCAGCGAGGCCGATGTGGACGCCCTCTCCCTTGAGGTCCGGGACCGCTTCGGACCGATTCCGGAGATCGTCTCCTCGCTCTTCAGGCTCTCCGGACTCAAGGCCGAGGGCCGGGCCGCCGGAGTGCGCAGCCTGGTGCAGCAGGGGCGCTATATTGCGATCGAGTTTGTGCGCAACCATGACATTGATCCGGCCCGGGTGGTCGGGCTTGTCCAGAAGGCCGGAGCCCGGCTTGTCCCCGGTGACAAGCTGCTCCTTCTGGTTCCCGATCCCGGCGGGGATCTCGCGGTCAAGGTTGACTTTTTGAAGAAAACGCTGCAAGATTTGAGGCAGTATTCCTGAAATGGATGTGTTCGGGTTTTCGCGCGATGCCGTGCGATACAGCAGATATCTACGTGAAAGGATTTGGAAAATTATGGAACAGATGGAACAGGGAAGAAAGGGAATGTCTTCCTGTACAAAGACGATTGTCGTTGGCGTTGCTGCTCTTGTTATCGGGCTGGTGGCCGGATTCCTGCTGAGCGGAGGCGCCGCATCGATGAGTCCCATGGAGATGGTGCGCAGCCTTGAGTCTTCGGTGGCCCGCCTGACCCCGGGGGATGACGGGGCCCTGCTCGCGACGATCGAGGATGAAAAGATCACCCGCAAGACGTTTGACCAGCAGCTCTCGCTCTTTCTCAAGAGCAGCCAGCGCATGTCGCAGGAAGAGATCGTCAAGATGAAAAACAATCCTGCATTCCTCAGACAGTTTTTGCGCCAGCTTGTCGAAAACCGGATTGTTCTCAAGGCCATGGAAAGTGATCCCGAATTTGTCAGTAATCCCGAGCTGTATGTCTTCATGAATCTCTCGCTGGCGGACGGCTTGCAGAAGTATTACCTCTACAAAAAATCCGGCTCGATCAGCATCGACACCAATGTCAGCGAGACCGAAATCGAAAAAACATACAACCAGTTGCGGGCCGATCCACGCTACGCCGAGCGGCTGGACAGGGTTCCCTTTGACCAGCTCAAGTCCATGCTCTCCCAGGAAATCGTCAAGCAGCGCCAGATGCGGGAGGTCCGTGATCTTCTGGACAAGGTCAGGGGCGGCTTCCGGACCCATATTCATGACGAGGTCTTCGGCAAGACAGCCGGCTCGACCAATGCCCCGGCAGGCATTCTCCCGGTGCAATGATCAGGCATGGCCAAATCTGCCTCTCTTGAGCTCGTCGAGTATCTCCCGGCGAGCTTTATCATGTATTGCCTCCGGCTTGTTCCCCTGCGCCAGGCGACCAGGGCCGGTGCCGCGTTTGGCCGTCTGGTCTGGCGGCTCTCGCCATCCCAGCGCAGGACAGCCTGTGCCAACCTTGCGCTGGCGTTTGGCGAAAGCATGAGCCTGGCTGAGCAGAGGAGGATTGCCCGGGCCTCATGCGAGAGCATGGGAAAAACGATTTTCGAATTTATGCAGTTCCCGAAACTCTCGCGGGATGACCTGCTCGCCAGGGTGCGCTTTGTCAACCTTGAAGCCATGGACAGGGCCCTTGCAATGGGAAAGGGTGTGATCGCTGCAACGGCACATTTGGCAAACTGGGAGTTTTTTGCCGCGGCCTTTGCCTCAACCGGCCGCCCCCTGGCTGCCATCGTCCGTCCCCTTGACAACAAGCGGCTTGACCGGCACGTCGAAAACCTGCGCGCTTCAAAGGGGGTTGAGGTTGTTCCCCGTGGCGTTACCCTGCGTGCAGGCCTGGCTGCGCTCAAAAAGGGCAAGGTCCTGGCGTTTCTGATGGACCAGAATGCCGCCCGGCATGGTGTCTTTGTCCCGTTTTTCGGAAAGCCGGCGGCAACAGTCAGCGGTCCGGCCGCACTGGCCACGCGGCTTGATGTCCCGCTTGTTTTCTGTTATTCCCGGCGCGAAGAAGACGGCCTGTTTTCGCTCGTCTTCAGTGATATTATCCCGCCGTGCAGACAGTACGATTCGGAAGAAGAAAATATTATTGCCACGACTGCGGACCTGACGGGTCGAATTGAAGCGGCAGTGAGGGAAAGGCCCGAAGACTGGCTCTGGATGCATCCCCGCTGGAGGACGCAGCCTGCGGATGCTTGTGACGAGGTCAGCAGGCGGAGTGCGGTGCTGGGCGGCTGGCTGCCTGGGGAGGAAGCCCGATGAAGAAGGTACTTGTTGTTGTCAATGCTGTCGGGGTGACACCGGTTGTCTGCCAGGAATTTTCGCGCAGGACCGTCTGGGAGGAGACCATCAGACGGGTAGCCAGCTCTGCCGATTACGATGCGCTCCTTGTCCGTTTAGCCGGGGAAGGCGTGCTTCCTCCCGAGTGCGGACTCCCCGAGCTTCGTGTCAGCGGAAATGGATCACATGCCGTTTTGACCGCCCTGTCCGGAGACCATCCGGGATACGACTGGTACGTTTTTGTTTCGCTCTCCTCTGCCTTTCTCGATCCGTCCCTGATCGGGCACTTTGTCCAGGTCGGGGAGCGCCAGCTTGCACACTACGTGTATGGCGAACATTTTCCCCGCGGGATGGCACCCGAGGTGCTTTCGGCCGAAGCGCTGACCATCCTCTGTGGTGTCTCAAGCGGGCGGGATTTTCCCTTTTCGGATGAGGCCATCTTTGACCTGATGGGGCTGGATATCAATTCATGGGATATCGAGATGGTCGTGTCCGAACATGACTTTCGCCGGATGCGCCTTGATTTGCGGGTGATGACTTCCGAGGCGGCGGCCCGGATGCGCAGCCTGCTGACTCTTGATCCGGGACTGGCTGATGACTGGTCGTGGGAACGCCTTTCGCTGGTGCTTAGGTCCCATCCCGAAATTTTGCGAACCCTGCCAGCCTATGTCGAATTTGACCTGCTGGATACGTGCCAGCTCGCCTGCCGGTTTTGCCCGCGGACCCTGCTTTTGCCCGCAGCGGAGCGGGTTGTTTCACTTGATGAGGCCCGCCGGGTGATTGATGAACTGGCCCGGTTTGCTCCGGGGGCTACGCTGGCGCTCTCTCCCTTTTCCGAACCTCTCCTGCATCCGGAGTGCGGGACTATCATCCGCATGGTGCTGGATGCCGGTCTGCGCCTTGTCCTTGAGACAAACGGACTGGCCCTTGACCAGGGTATGGCAGCCCTTTTGGCCGCGGCGGATCCCGAGCGCTGTATCGTGATTGTCTCCCTGGATTTTTCCGATCCCGTCAGGTACGAAAACGAGAAGGGGTCCGGTCTTTTGGGGCTGGCCGAGGAAAACCTGCGGCGCCTCTTCTCGCTCCGGCAGCGTAATGTCTGGCTGCAGGCAATCCAGTTTGAGCAGGATGATGCTGCGCTGGATGCCTTTTATGAGAAATGGAAAGAATACGCGGATGCCATTTTGCCGCGAAAGTACAATACCTGGTGTCATCGCCTTCCGGGAAATCCGGCGGTTGATCTTTCCCCGCTGGTACGCACGCCCTGCTGGCATCTTGCCCGTGATCTTGTGATCCGTCCGGACGGAAGTGTGGGAATGTGCAAGCAGGATCCCGAAGGCCGGGTGTTTTCGGGCAATGTCTTCAGTGAGGGACTTGCTGCGGTCTGGCAGCGGCTTGATGAACAGTGGCAGCGCCATTGCGGGGACGAGGTCTCCCGGGGAGACGATCTCTGCCGGGTGTGTGACGAGTGGCATACGTTTAACTTTTAGGGCAGGGCATGACGCAGACAGGATTTACCCAGCTTGGCAAACGGCTTTCGGCCCAGGAAAAGCGGGAATATGCCCGCCGGATCGAGCTGAGTGTGCTGTGTATCAACCTTTCGGGGCGGAGTTTTCGCATGCCCGCCTTTGAGCGTACAGCTGCCATGGTCGCGGCCCTTTCGCCCCTGGCCGAGCTGATTCTGGTCGACCTCGATGCACCCCACAGCAGGAATGATCTTTTGCTTGAAGAATTCCCATGGATGCGGATCATCATCCCTACCGCCCGGATGGGGCTGGCGGCTGCAGTCGCTCTCGGGGTGCGGGAGGCGCTGGGACAGCGGATCTTCATTCTTGATACCGCCTCGGCGATTGCCTTTTTCGATATCCCCAAGGCGCTGCAGGCGTTTCGCGAGGACCGCAGGCTTTTTGCCATTGGGCCGGCGATTGTAGCCGGAGAGGAGACCGAGTGCCCCGTGCGCCTTGAGGGCAGGCTGGTCGAGGGGCGGCTGCGGATTGACGAGCGGATCCCGCTTGAGGCAGGCCCCTCGCTGGCCCTGCGCAGATTTTGCGGACTCTACGACCGCGAAAAGGTTCTCTTTCTTGGCGCTCCGCCGGACGTGCTCCCTCCGGACTGGGCCGCACTGGAATGGTTTGTCGCTGCCTGGAGCCGGGGCTGGCGGACAATGGTTGATCCGGCGCACTGTCTCTACATTCCCGGCGAGTGGCAGGTGTCCATGTTGCCAGGGGCGGGATTTCTTGAGCGTGTGCGCTTTGTCCGGCAGGAGATCGGCTTTTTGCGCAGGCACTGTCCGGGCAGGGATCAGGTCCGGGCCCGGAGGCACAGCATTTTTTTCAAGGCCTGGGCCAATATCTTCAGGCTGGACTTCACTCTCCTGTTTGCCGGGCTGACCCATAACCGTTTCCGGCGCCATGCGCGAAACACGCTCTGCAGCCTGCAGGAGGTCCTGCTGATGGCCGCTGCCAGTCTGGACCCGCGGACGGAACAAGGGCAGCACGGTGCTGACGAGCCGGCTGGCCTGGGGCAGGCGGCCGGCTTGAGAGGGATGCTTGAGGAGGGCAGTGCTGACAAGGAGCCGGGAGTGCAGGAGGGTGCAGGAGAATGAAAGTGCTTGCCATCATCCAGGCGCGGACCGGCTCGACCCGGCTTCCCGGCAAGGTCGCCCTGCCCCTTGCGGGCAGGCCACTGATTCAGAGGGTGATCGAGGCTGTCCGGGCTGCAGAGCTGGTGACGGACGTGGTGCTGGCAGTGCCCGAAGGGGACCATGATGCGCTGGCCCCGCAGGCCGAGGCTGCTGGCTGCAGGATCTTTGCCGGCCCCGAGGAGGATGTCCTTGGGCGGTTTGCCCTGGCGTCAGCCCTGGTTGCATCTGATACCATAGTGCGTGCCACCGGGGACAACCCCTTTGTCTGTCCTGAACACATCGACTCCATCCTGAGGCATCATGCCCAACAAGGGGCCGACCTCTCACACTGGCTGGGGATCCCCCTGGGGAGTGGT
This sequence comes from Spirochaetota bacterium, assembly GCA_029548715.1. GTDB lineage: Bacteria > Spirochaetota > JAGLSM01 > JAGLSM01 > JAKPMW01 > JAKPMW01. The sequence continues at coordinate 6,123 of JAKPMW010000006.1, forward strand.
GTCGAGGTCATCAGGCGCACAGCCCTGCTTGAGGCCGCTGCCTCAGCCCGCCTGCCCGGCGAACGGGAGCATGTTACTCCCTGGATTTATGCCAACCGGGATCGTTTTCGTGTCGAAGAGCCCGATCTCTCGCTGGACCCGGGAATCAGGCTGACTGTGGACACCCGGGAGGATTATGCCCGGGCTGTTCGCCTTGCGGATTTTTTCCATCAGCGGGGGATGCTTCCGGTCAGGCTTGGCCAGATTTTTGCTCTCTGGGAAACCGATCCCGCTCTGTTTTGCTGACAGATCCGGTTCATGACGGCGTGAGGTTGTTCCCCTGAAAGCCTCATCACGGCAGCGAAAAATCGTTAGCTTTAGGGCGATGTGCCCGGTGTACGGCGCCGGCGGGAAATACATCGCGGGAGCGGTTTCGCATGAAAAAAATGGTTCTCTTTCGTGTCAATGCTGGCAACGAATACGGTTCAGGCCATCTTGAGCGCTGTCTGGTGCTCGCACGGCTCCTGCGCAAGCAGTACGATCCCTACTTTCTGGTCAAGGGAGATAACCGGATCGGCGAAATTTTGTACAAGGAAAATCTCAACTTCAAGCTGGCCATGCACGGCTTTCGTGAAGAGGCTGACGATATCCGCGGTTTGAGGCCCAACCTTGTGTTTCTCGACGTGATGGAGACACCCATCGAGTTTGTCCGCGCCATCAAGGAATACGCACCGGTGATCGACCTGGACGATCGCGGGACGGGGTCAGAGGCGGCAACCGTGACGGTTTATTCCCTCCCCCTTGAAAAGCCGAAAATGGCCAATATTGATTCGAGCAGATACATTGTGTTTCGCCCGGAAATTGCGGACTACGACAAGACGCGGTATGAGCGGAAGGTCCGCAGGGTCCTTGTGACCTTTGGTGGGTCGGACCCGGCAAATCTTTCAAACGTGTTTGTCCGCATCAGCAAGCTCTCCGATCCCAAGATCGAATGGGTTTTTGTGCGGGGGCAGTTTAACCAGAACCGTTGGTCCGAGGGGAACTACAGTGAACTCCGGCACGGGGCCAATCTTTTCGAGGAGATGGTCCGGGCTGATCTTGTGGTTACCTCATTCGGGATGACCGCCTTCGAGGCGGCTGCTATCGGGACTCCGGTTTTGCTGTGCAATCCGGGAGAGTATCACGAAAAGCTCAGCGAGGCCGCCGGGATCTTTGGCCGGATCGGGGTCTACACCCCGGCCGTCAAGGACGGGAGCGACAATACTCCGGCGCTTGCGAAGGAGTTTGCCAGCCGGATTGCGGATGCCGATCAGTTGATGCAGCAGGCCCTGCAGGCCAGGGAGCAGGTGGACAAACAGGGTGCCGAGAGGATGGTGGCCCTGATCGAATCGGTCCTTGAGGGCGGGCGGCAGGAGTCCTGTGTCGTTTGCGGGAGACGCCGCGAGCGGGCCCTCGTCCGCGACAGCGAAAAAAACATTTTCAGATGCGAGCATTGTGGCCTGTACTGGCAACAGTGGTTTGCCGCCCCTTCGTTTGCCTACGAAAAGCCGTACTTTACCGACGAATATGCCAGCCAGTATGGCCGGACCTATCTTGAGGACAGGGAAAACATTGACCGACTCGGACGGGCACGCCTTGGGGTGATAAACAGCCTGAGAAAAAGGCTTGTGAAAAAGTATCCCTCCGAAGAAAAAAATCTTCTGGATATCGGGTGCGCCTACGGGTTCTTTATCGATCTGGCCCGGGATATCGGCGGGTGGACGGTAAAGGGGATAGAGACCTCAAAAACAGCATCAAAATACGCCAGGGAGAGCCTTGTCCTGGATGTGGATACTGCCGGTTTTCTTGAGGCGGATGTTCCCAAGGAGCAGTATCAGGCGATCAGCATGTGGTACGTTATCGAGCATCTGCCCCGGCTGAATGATGTTGTCGAAAAGCTCTATACCTCGCTTGCGCGGGGCGGGGTGCTGGCCATCTCCACTCCAAACAATATGGGATTCCAGGGGCGGTACCGAAGGGGTGAGTATCTTTCACAGCATCCGGCTGATCACTATTTTGATTTTTCCATCAGGACGATGCGGATTCTGCTCAAACGCTATCGCTTCAAGGTCGTCAGGGTTCGCGTAACCGGGATTCACTATGAGCGCTTTCTCAAGGGCAGGGAAGGCACGTTCTGGGATAACGGATTCTTCCGCCGTTGCTACGAGATTGTGGCCGGTATCTTCGGGCTGGGGGATACATTTGAGATCTATGCTGTCAAGAAGTAAGAGCCTGCAGGCCCCGTGTCTGTTTTGCGTATCAATATTTACAGGAGGAAATGATGATTCCAGTACCACCGCCGGAAGCTGTTGAAGCGGGAGTGACACTGTTGGAGATTGTGGGGTATGTCTCGTCTGTTCTGATAGCGGTATCCCTCATGATGAGCAATATCTTCAAGCTCCGGGTCATCAATTTTATCGGGGCCTTTGCCTTCGCGGTCTATGGTGCCTTTATTCCGGCTATCCCGGTGGCTGTTGTCAACGGTTTCATCGCCGTGATTGACCTGTATTACCTCTGGCAGATGTCGCGCCGGAAGGAGTACTACCGGACCTTCGAGATCTCGCACAGTGCGCCCTTTCTCCAGCATTTTCTCCAGTTCAGGGCCAGGGATATCCAAAATTTCTTCCCCGATTTCAACTGGGAAAGGGAGAAGAAGAAGGCACCCCTCTGCTTCTTTCTTTTGCGGGATACCAATCCTACAGGGGTCTTTATCTACCAGATCCGGCGCAGGTCGGTCATTGTCAAACTGGATTACGTTATTCCCGAGTACCGCGACATGAAGAACGCCCGGTACCTGTTTATGGTGCTCAACGAACGGTTCAGGTGTGAGGGGTTGACCGAGTACCTTGTCGAGGGTGTCAACGTCGAGACACATCGAAAATATCTGGTTGCTCTCGGATTCGAATCAGATCCGAAAAATCCCGAAATCATGCGCATGCCGATCTGAATCGGCTTCAATCCAGACAACAGGGGTACTATCCGGTCATGAATATCAGGCAGACGGCAACGGCAGCATGGAGCAGGCGGCTTACCCTGCGGGTTCGCGATGCTGCCCGGGCACTCCCCGAGATTGCGGGACTGGTTGCCTCGGTTGAGGGCGTTGTCACCTCTTTCGCTCCGGCGGGGGATGGCAGGGATGCAACACTGGCCGAAGCGGTTGTGTTTCTTCCGGGACAGTCGGCCACTGATGCCCTCGCTGCCGGACTGGCCGGCCTGCAGGCATCTTCCCTTGTTGAAAATTCTGACCGCACGTTTGCCCTTCACCGGGGAGGAAAGCTCGGGATCGAAAGCAGGTCAGCCCTGGCGGGCCCCGACGAGCTGGCAATGGCCTATACTCCCGGGGTGGCGCGTGTCTGCAAGCATATCGAGAGCGAAGCTGATGCCGCCTGGGACCTGACGATCAAGGGATCGACGGTGGCCGTTGTGACGGACGGGACAGCAGTCCTGGGCCTCGGAGACATCGGAACCCTGGCAGCGTTGCCCGTGATGGAAGGCAAGGCCGCGCTCTTCAGGGTGTTTGGCGGGGTCAATGCCTTTCCGGTCTGTCTTGACACGCGGGACCCCAACCAGATTGTTGAAACGACAGCCCGGATCGCACCGGTCTTCGGAGGGATCAATCTCGAAGACATCAGTGCTCCCCGCTGCTTTGGCATCGAAAAGCGGCTGGATGCCATGCTGGATATCCCGGTTTTTCATGACGACCAGCACGGAACGGCGATCGTGACGCTGGCCGCACTTGAAAACGCTGTCGAGATGACAGCCCGCAGGATGGAGTCTCTCAGGGTCGTCATCAGCGGGGCCGGTGCTGCGGGGATAGCTGTTGCCGAGATCCTGCGCGGACGGGGTGTCGCTGAGATCGTGCTTTGTGATTCAAAGGGAATCGTCTCCCTGGAGCGCAGGGATCTCAACGAGTACAAGGCCCGTTTTGCGGTTTCAGCAGGAGGAACACTGGCCGACGCCCTGCGCGGGGCCGATGTCTTTGTGGGCGTCAGTGCTCCGGGAATCGTGAACCGGGAGATGGTCGCTTCCATGAGCCAGCGCCCGATTGTCTTCGGTCTCTCCAACCCGGTTCCCGAAATCATGCCCGAGGTCCTTGACGGACTGGATGCAGTCATTGCCACGGGCCGGAGCGATTATCCCAACCAGATCAATAATGTCCTGGCCTTTCCGGGGATTTTCCGCGGATCGCTTTCCTGCAGGGCCAGATCCATCACGCCGGCCATGTATCGGGCGGCCGCCCGTGCCCTGGCTGGTCTTGTCAGTGAGCGGGACCGGGAACAGGGGCGCATCATCCCTGCAGTCTTTGATCCCCGGGTGGCGGACGCTGTGGCTGGTGCGGTTATCGCCTGTGCCAGGGAAGAGGGGCTCTCGCGAGCCTGATCCTGTTTTTCGCAAGGGAAGATTAATGTGTCATTCCGGGCACAAATACGGTGGAGCGGTTGCGGCCACTGTGTTTTGAGCAGTAGAGTGCCGTATCGGCCTGGCCGATCAGGATCTCGCGCATCTGGCTTTCCCTGCTGCTCTGGGCCGGCTCGGCCCCTTCGGCTGCTGCGACGGCAATCCCCAGGTCACTGGCCCCGGCCGAGATGGTCACGGTCAGCTGTTTTCCCCCGCCGATCTCAAAGACATGGTTTTGCACGGCTGTGCGTATCCTCTCCGCGATAAGGAGGGCATTGGTGGCATCCGATTCAGGCAGGATCACGGCAAACTCTTCGCCGCCGTACCGGGCGGGCAGATCGAGTTTGCGCAGATTCTCCCTGACGATGGAGGCTATTTCCTTGATGACCACGTCTCCGGCCTGATGGCCCCAGGTGTCGTTGACCGACTTGAAATGGTCGATGTCAAACATCAGCAGGGCCAGGCGGTGATTGTGGTAGCGCAGGGCCCGGGCGATCTCTTCCTCGAGACGGTTTTGAAAATAGTGGTGCACGTAGAGGTTGGTCATCCTGTCACGGGTAGCCATTTCGAAAAGACGCAGGTTTTCAATCGCAATGGCCGCCAGGTTGGCCATATTGGCCATAAAGTCCACTTCGCTGCTGGTAAAGGTGTCCCCCGTCAGTTTTTGTCCGACTACAAGAAATCCGCTCAGCTTGTCCTTGTAGAGCATGGGGATGATCAGTTCCGGCTCGAGTGCGGCCAGTCTGAGGAGCGAAGGCTGGATGATCTCGGCGTTGACACTCTCACGGATCCAGAGCGTCTTTTTTTGCTCAAGCAGGGCCACGACCAGCGGATCCTCGTCCGTGAACTCTTCGGAAAAGCTTTCATTGGCAAATCCGACCGAGGCCCCATAGGCATACACGTTGGAGACGATGCTTTTGAGGATAAAGAGGGTCACGCTGCGGACAAGCATCATCCCCTGGCAGGAGTACAGGAGGGACTGGGTCATTTCTGACATGTTCATTTCGGTGTTGATCAGTCCACTGATCCGCACCAGGTTTTTCAGGTCAAGAATCTTTTTTTCGTAGTTGTCGAAAAGACCGGTGTCCCATTGCTGCATGCTTGTTTCGAGGTCGGTGGTCTCCTCCTGCGGTTGTGCTGCAGGCGCGGGTGGTTTTTTCGCGGCCGGTGATTTTCGATGGACAGCCATGACTGAAACGCTCCAGGTTGAGATCACACCCAAGCCCACAGAATATCGCGATATGTGCGATAAAGCAAGAGGCACCCTTATTTTCGGAAAAAAACTGCAGCGGGAACAGCTTTTTCATGGGGAACAGCAGCCACTCCTGGCCGATTTGCTCCCATTCGGGTACACTTGGTGTGACAGCCATGCGTCCTGGTTCCACCCCTGGCGCATGAAAAAGCGGTTCATATCCGGGGCAAGACGTGCTATCATTGCAGGATAGTTTTTCAATCATATAACAAAGGACATGACGACGCATGAAAGGTGCACAGATCCTCGTCGAGTGCCTCAGGCGGGAGAAGGTCACCACGATCTTCGGATATCCCGGCGGGCAGCTCATCCCGATCTTCGATGCCCTCTATGACGCAAGGGACATTAATCTGGTCCTGACACGGCATGAACAGGGCGCAGCGCATGCTGCAGACGGCTTTGCAAGGGCGAGTGGACGGGTAGGGGTATGCATGGCTACCTCTGGACCGGGTGCAACCAATCTGGTAACAGGCATCGCCACGGCCTACATGGACAGTGTGCCCATGGTGTGCATTACCGGACAGGTTCCCACGACTCTGATTGGCAATGATGCTTTCCAGGAAGCGGACATTGTCGGGATTACACGGCCGATTACCAAGCATAACTATCTCGTCAAGGACGTACGGGATCTTGCCAGAACAGTCCGTGAAGCGTTTTTTATCGCGGCCAGTGGCCGGCCGGGGCCTGTTTTGGTCGATATCCCCAAGGATATCGCCGTTGCCGATACCGAATTTGTCTATCCCGAGACTGTCTCGATCCGGGGATACAATCCGACCCTTGAGGGCAACCCCCGTCAGATCAAGCGTGCGGCCGAGTTGATCATGGCTGCCAAGCGGCCGATCATTTATGCCGGCGGCGGTGTGATCATCTCCGGGGCGCACGAGGAGCTCTTGCAGTTTGCCGAAAAAACGGGAATCCCGGTGACGATGACCCTGCTTGGCCTCGGTGCCTTTCCCAATGCGCATCCGCTCTCGATCGACATGCTGGGAATGCACGGGACGGTCTATGCGAACAACGCCGTGTGCGACAGTGACCTGATTATCTCCGTTGGGGCCCGGTTTGATGACCGGGTGACGGGCAAGCTGGACGAGTTTGCCCCGCATGCCAAGATTATCCATATCGATATTGACCCGACTTCGGTTTCGAAAAGCGTCGAGGTGGACGTGCCCATTGTGGGCGATGCGAAGCATGTTCTGCAGGAGCTTGTTCCCCAGGTCTCGAAGTTGTCCATTGATGACTGGCTGGCCCGGATCAGGGACTGGAAGACCCGTTACCCGCTGACCTACGGTGAAGAAGCCGGGATTATCAAGCCGCAGGCCGTTATCCGAAAACTTTCGGAACTGACCAGGGGCGAGGCGATCATAACAACCGAGGTCGGGCAAAACCAGATGTGGGCGGCCCAGTTTTACAACTTTACCAGCCCGCGCAGCTTTATCACCTCGGGCGGACTCGGGACGATGGGGTATGGACTGCCGGCAGCCATTGGAGCGCAGTTTGCCTTCCCTGACAAGACTGTGATCGATATTGCCGGTGACGGATCGATTCAGATGAACATCCAGGA
>JAKPMW010000007.1 GCA_029548715.1 Spirochaetota bacterium
AGATATGCCCCTTCCCTGAGGAGACCAGCCAGGGGTGTGCCACCTTCCGGATCGGCCGAGGCTGTACGGACAGCAAGGACCAGGTCCGAACGTGACAAAACCTCCGCACGCGAAACCAGCCGGGCCCCTTTTTCGACGTAGAGATTGTCCGGATACCCGGCCTGGGCTCCCGCCCCCGTCTCGACAATGACCTCACAGCCCGATTTTTTCAGGGCAGGAATATGTGCGGGAACCAGAGCAACACGACGCTCATTCCGGGCCGTTTCTTTCGGGATACCAACGATGACGGACATACCTACCCCCGATCATGCTGCATGACGCTACCGTTCGATCTCATGAGTATACATCAGGGGACCTGGATATTCAAGGGCAACGCGCTCCGAGTGTCAACTGGGCCATAGCGACCAATCAACTCAGTCGCGCGAGGAATTATTTGCCAAAATCTCTCCCGGTCGCATCAAACCCGCTCAGGTTCCCGGTTCTGGTGACATTGTCCACCTTGTCCTTGATCCCTGTCCATTCGCCTTCATACTTGATGTTCAGGTTTTTCGCAAGGTCATCCATGACATACTTCTGCTTGTCAAAGGCAGCAAGGGTCAAGGACAACAGTCTTATCCGGTTTTCTCCGGTGTTGACACTCATGACTCCCGACACACATCCCGTTGATGTCCTGTCGCCAGGACCACAACGACAAGCTGTTCATCGACAATGTCACAGATGAGCCGATAATCACCAACCCGAAAACGCCACAAATCTTTGAATCCATTTCCGACTAATGGCTTGGTCAAGGTCCGAGGGTCTGACACAAGGGCAACCCGGTTGTACAAATAATCAACAATGCGGGCTCCGGCTACAGTATCAAGCTTCTTGAGTTGTTTTTTTGCCGTATCCGTAAATTCGATCCTCAACAAGCTAAGACCTGGATCGTATTCCGAACTCCGCAAGCAGGTCTTCAATGGGAGTGAGCTTCGACTTGCCTGCCCTCACTTTTTCGAGTTCCTGATTGCCCAGATACAGATCTTCCATGTCCTGTAAATATTCCATGATGGCATTCCAGATATAAAACGATTTTGTGCGACCAGTCTTTCTGGCCAGTTCAGCCAGACGGTTTTCAACTTCTTCAAGAAGACAAACCGCAGTCATGTCATACTCCTCAATACTTGTCATACATGTATAACACCAGTATCGCATACTTTGGCCAATGCCAATCTGATCACCCTGCAACAAACACTCAAACAAGATCCAACCGTTTCGTGCCCGGGGCTCCATCGATATCCGCCAACAGGAGCAGGCGGCCATCAGCCCGGATGCCATTCAGAAATTTTATGCAGGCGTTGCGAGCCGGAATGAAATCCAGGGTTCTGGCGGCAACCCGGTCATACCACTCGGGGCTGACCTGGCTGGTGGCATGACCGAAAATATGGTGCAAACGCACATGACAATATCAGGATAGAGTTCCTAAAGCGTCAGCGTGGACACAAGGCATATATCTTAATTCTATCCACACTTGACGGACCCGACAAGCGTATAGATGGCATCCAGCTTTTCGGTTATTTCGTCATCGATCTCACCGACAGTCATCACCTCGGCCAGCTCAAAAAACCGAGTCTTTCTCAGGATGGGTGCATTCAACCTGTCGGCATACCGCTTGAACAGTGGCTCAAGAAATTCATCCGTCGCCTTGATCTCGGACGACCAGACCGATGGTTTGCCCATAACGGAAATGGCATTCTCAATTTCCGCTATGCACTCTTCCATGACCTGTATCCTTCTTTGTCGTTCTTGATCCAAAAAGAGGTCCTGCTCCTCAGCGGCAGGACCGGCGACATAGTCCAGGATGATCCTTTTGCTGATGATATAATTCTCGATCTCGCGCCTTGACCACATCAGCTCAACTAAAGGGCCAACATGGTGCAAGTCGGACTTGATCCGATCAAAAATAGCAATACCCTTCAAGTCGGGACAGGCCTCCTGAAGCGCACGAAAATGGTCGCGAGCCCCCAAAGGGCTGTTGTTCTGCACATAATGGACGAATGGTTTCTCCAGAAAAGCGGCGGCGGGATGCTGTAGTTTTTTTGCCAGACTTCGCAGGATGGATAGGTCGGTAGATCCTTCAAGATAGAGGACCCAGCCGTTTTCTTCGGCCTGATAATAGTTTTCAAAACCGTACTTATGCAGCGCCTTCAGCATCTGTTGGGATTTTTTGATCACATGCGGTTTACCCAGAAAGGCGATGACAGTGTCGTTTTCGATGGCTTCGTTGAGGATTATCTCGGAATGGCTTGCGGCGATGATCTGGCCGGATCGTTGGGCACTGACCCGTTGTAGCAGATTGTAGATCTGGCGCTGCCGTAGGATTTCCAGATGAGCGTCCGGCTCGTCAAGGAGGAGGATCGAATTGGGGTTCAGATACAGGTACGACAACAAAAGCAGCGTCTGCTGCAGGCCCCGCCCGGCTGAACTCAGATCCAGCTCAACCCTCCGGTTCAGGTCCATATAGGACATCATCAATTCACCCCGTTCGGCGATGTACTCCGGACTTTTCAATTCGATGCCGAACAGGTCTCTAATCTGCTCACAAAAATCACGCCACAGATCTTCGTGGCCAGAATACAGTTCATAACAGAGATTGCGGAGTACCTGTGCTGTTTGACCCTCCCCTATCAGAACATTGATCCTGCCGCGTTCGATCCGAGATTCAACGGATGCTAGTCCAGACATGGCGGGAAGGAAGGCCACCTTGATGTCGGAAAGAAGTTTCGTATCCGGCAGCTCGTATCGTTCTGTAGCATCGGCATCCTTGCGCAGAAGCCGGCAATAAAAGGACTCTGGATTAGCATAGTCAAACTCGAAGCCGCAGGTCCACGGCCTGTTGCCGGTGACCCCTTCGACCAGTATTTCGATCAGGATGTTTTTAGTTTTTCCTTCGATACTCTGGCGGACACGCAAGTCATGCCACAAGAGATTGGCGTTGGGGACGGAGAGGGCGATCAGATCCTTCCTGTTGATTGTTACCCCGCTCCGCTGTGAGGCCTTGCTATCGCTCCGTTTGCCCAGCCAAGCACGGAGACCTGCTTCAAACAGGGCCAAGGCCTGCAATGCGGAGGTCTTGCCGGAGTTGTTCGGTCCAATAAAGACTACCGTCCTGTCAAGATCCAGCACCACCTCGCCCAGTGCTTTGAAATTCCGTATTGTGACTCTCGTTATCATACAGGCATCCTTGGTATACAATCCTTGATGTTGACTGTCATATCAATAAACTTCTATTGTATCGGTTATCCTGACAACTGAAAACCACTCATTTGGCCTCCACTGCTGTTGAAAAATGAGTCCTGCAAGAGTATGATAGCGCAAGATACTGTCCCGCTGTCATCCGTCGAGCCCCAAAACGGGCCTCGGGCTCCCCCTTCGGATGAGAGCAAGGGGAATAAGGGGTGTTTATAAGGTCGGCTAAACATCCTCACATCCAGAGACAAGTGTCAGGTAAATACTCGCTAAGAAATCTCACAGATTGTTTATGGCACCTTGTGCAGAATTCCATCTGCTTTTTCTTTACGGTAATTGAGAATAAAATTTCTTATATTGTCAAATAGCACTCTATCTGTACCGCCTCTGTATAAGACGAAGTAGGCAGTTACTTTTTCCCTAAAAACCATTGTGCTTTTAAAAACGGGTAAAGAATAGTATTTCCTCTTACCCTCCTCAATGAAAGTTGAATATCCAATACAAGAGTTATTCTCGTCAAGTAATTGGATAAAGCAGCTTCCTCCATAGTTTATATATCTGTCTCCAAAAATATTTTTACCGTCAACCTCCAGTGCTTTCTTATGCTGATTTTTTGTAAATGCAATATCATCAGCTGTAAATATCAATCTTTGAGAAACCACCTCTCCGTCACGAAGACCCAGTCGCCTGTAGTCCAAGATTATACCCTTCGCAGATTTTACTCCTTGGACTGAATCTACTGACAACAAGAGCCGTCCAGTCCGATCAACAATAACCGCCTTTGTAACTGCATGATGTACGTCAGGATATTTCTCTACGATAAAGTACTCATCGTTTCCATCAGCATCCATGTCTCCCTGCCAAATAAGGGTCCGTTTTCCATTGATATATTCTTGCGCTATCCTGTCGATTTCTTTGGGGACTTCTTCATCCAGCCATTCCTGGACATAGCCCTCATAAAACACGCTGTTTTCTTTTTTCATATCTTCCAAAAACCGCTGACTGCTGCAACTACTTGTGACAAGCATTGCAATCAGAATAATCGTTGTTCTCTTCATCCTTTTCTCACTTTCGTGATTGCACGATGCCCCATCCTTGTGTCAGTCAGGATAAGAGCCCAGCCCTGAGTTTCTCGCATTATTCAGTCGGCGTCAAGTAGCCGATCAAGCCGTGTGGCCGAACCGTTTAGAATATGGTTCGCCCTCCCGAACCACGGGCTCCCCCTTCGCATGAGGGTGAGGCGCGTCTCATTGGAGATCCGTTTGCTGATCAACGGCCACAATAGCGCGATACTTCAATCACATTACACACTTTGGAAGGATTAGCTGGTGATACCCGCCCCGCGTATTGGGGATCCATTGTTCGGGTAGACCCGAACCTCACTTCCACGAATAGAAGTTGACTCCGCGATCGAAGACCTCATATCCGTAGAGGGCCCCCTCGCGGGAGAAAACAAAATTTCCCAGCGTTGGGCGGGACGGGTCGGCCTCGATGGCGTAGCGGGCCTCTTTTGCCGTATCCATCCGGTATATCGAGATGATGGCCCTGGTCGAGGTATTGTGCATCAGGACATCCTCGATAAAAAAGAGGGATCCATCCCGGGCAATTCCTGCAAAGGCATTCCAGTGGGCTCGGGGAAGATCAATTTTCGAAAGCGTATTTTTTTCGATATCCAGCAAAAAGAGTGCCTTTTCAAAGGGGTTGCGGATATCCGCCTTGCGGTACTGGACTTCAATTACAAACCGCCGGGCATCGGTGAAATGATGTACCGAGGTTACCGTATCGAACCGGGCATCACCGCTTTCGGTTTTTTTGATCTCCTCAAAATTGATCCGGTGGCTGGTGATCTTTCGGGTTGCAAGATCGGCGATGCTGAAGGCGATGGCCGAGACAATGTCTGCATTCCCTCGCCGGGTAACACCATGCCAGACAGCGATCAGCTTTTCGGAGTCATGTGGAATAAGACGCTCCATCAGGATGTGTTCAATACTTTCATCGCCCTTGCCAAGGATTTCCTCGCTTGTTGCCGGAAAAACAACGGCTGTCGTAACCGGTGAGGTATCATCCGGAACAGCGTGGACACGATATTTTCGCTTTTCCGCGCTGCCTTCGGCCTTGGCCAGCCAGGCTCCTGCAGTGCCAACAGCCAGCACCGGTGCCGGCCAGGCATTTTTTGTTTCGAGTTTGTCAAGAACGCGGTCAATCCTGAGCTTGCCGTCAGTGCTGAAGACCAGGATCCTTCCGGTTTCGCGGTCAAACATGGCCAGCTGGTCATCATGCACCACGCAGGTCCCAACCATGGGCATCCGGTCATTGGTGACAACGGCGCTCCCCATTGCCCCCTTGCTCTCCCCAAACGGAACGAAAAACCTGAATGTGGGAGTCAAGACCGCGCTCTCGCTTGAACAGGCAGACATGACAAGGGCAGCAGCAAAGAGGATGACAAGACGTGAGAGCATGGCGACCTTCCAGGTTGGGCCGGAGGGCGTCTTCAGAAATGGAATCCCCCGCCAGCCCGGATATAGAGCGAACTGCGCTGGCTTGAATAATAATCAATACCGAATCCGGCATCAAACACAAAATAGGGGATGGCAAAGCGCACACCCAGTCCCGTATTGAGCTTGAAGGCCATTTCAGCCTCGCTGGTCAGGGGATAGGCCAGCGCAGGTCCGGTTCGTAAATACACCTGCCAGTTGCGCCAGTAGCTGTTTTCGAAAAAGTGGGTCTCGAAAAACAGCCCGATATCAATCGTCTCGGCACCGGCCAGGGTAAAACCAAAGCCGAAGGAGTAATACGTCCGTTCGAGATCAAAGACAAAATCGACGCCAAGCATCATGGCTGACTCGTTTCCAAACAGGGGGAGGACACTTCCCCAGTGGAAAATGGCATTGAGTGTGACATCACGTCCCGGAGGCTGAAGCCCGTCAGTCTGTGCCGACGCGCTGGATGAGCTGCTTGAGACTGTTCGTGATGAAGAAAGACTTGATGCAGATGAAGAGGAGGAGCCAGCCCCTGTAACCGTTGTCGTGGTCTCGACAAGGTTTGTCTTTTTGCCAAGAAATTTTGTCCCGGTTTCGGTGGCAACGCGGTTTACCACCTCTCCTACAACGATGTCCTCCATTTCGCGCCGGTTCTGGATACTGATGGTGTCCAGAAATTCGCTTTTTGCAACATCAAGGATGCGAACCTCGACGGCAAGGGTTGAAAATCCGGGGGCGGAAACACTGCCGTTGACAACAATATCAGCCTTGAGCCTGCGGCCCAGGGCCCGCATCAGCGCATTGTCGAGATTGCGGTACTCGGGCAATAAATCACGCCGGGCTGCCTCCACGTCGTTTGGGGAGATTACCTCATACTCCCCCAGGGCAGAAAGACTTTTCATAATCGTCTGGGTAACCCTGTCTGAAAAACGCTGGAGGGTGGCCGAAGCTGGATCGGGATTGGAAAATCCCATCACAGCGACACGCATTTTCTGTGCGGACAAAAGGGGAGATGAAAGCATCATTACCAGTGGCAGCAGTACAAGAATCTTGATCCTCATTTGCCCGGCTCCATCGTCAATTGGTACCTGCTCAGCTGCAAGTATACCACATTTTTTTGAATCCACAGTGCGCAAAAGAGATTTCAGATTCGCACGGATACTCCACAGCCTGCAAGGTGTCGCTTGGCGTCCATGATTCCGATTTCTTTAAAATGGAAGAGTGACGCTGCGAGGACCGCATCCGCCCCGCCCTCACGCAGGGCATCTGCAAAGTGCGACACATGCCCCGCCCCGCCTGAGGCAATCACGGGAACTCGCACCGCACTGGAGACGGCTTGCAGCAAGCCTATGTCATATCCGGCCTTGGTTCCGTCCCGGTCCATGCTGGTCAGGAGAATTTCACCGCAGCCGAGGCGCTCCCCCTCAATCGCCCACTGGACCACATCGATCCCTGTCGGCTTGCGCCCCCCGTGAGTGTAGACCTCCCAGCCAGTCTCCGGCCTTTGCCTGGCATCAATTGCCAGCACGATGCACTGGGACCCAAAAAATCTGGCCCCCTCGCTGATGAGTGAGGGATCATTGACTGCCGCCGAATTGACCGAAATCTTGTCCGCGCCCGCCAAAAGCATCCGGCGCATGTCTTCTGCTGTCCGGATTCCGCCTCCGACCGTAAACGGAATATAGACTGATTCTGCAACTCGGCGGACAACATCAATCATGGTATCACGCTGCTCGTGTGAGGCTGTGATGTCAAGAAAGACCAGTTCGTCAGCACCTTCCTGGTCATAGCGCATGGCGTTTTCGACCGGATCGCCGGCATCAATCAGGTCAAGAAACTTGATTCCCTTGACTACCCGGCCTGCGTTGACATCAAGACAGGGAATGATCCGCTTAGCATGCATCCCGCACCGCCTGGATCGCTTCCGGCAGGGAAAAGCGGCCTTCATAGAGTGCCGTGCCAACGATAACACCTGCAAGATGGGGGATTCCCGCAGTGGCAAGGGCTCGCAGATCATTAAGCGAAGAGATGCCCCCCGAGGCAATCAGGGGACAGGAAATGGACTCACCCATTGTTCGCTGCGCCGGGATGTTGGGACCGCTCAGGGTTCCGTCAGTATCAACATCCGTATATATCACTCCTGCAAGCGGGAGCGTGTTAAACGAAGCGGCAAAGCTGTACACGTTGTCAGCGGAAACGCTTTGCCAGCCTTCAACTGCCAGTCTGTCCTTTTTGGCATCAGCCCCGAGAATAATCCGGCCAGGATAAAGGTTGGCCAGGCTTTCGACGAGGAGCTTGTTGCGCTGGGCTCCTGTCCCGATCACGACCATGTCTATTCCCTCATCCAGCCGGGCCCGTGCATCTTCAAGCGAGCGGACGCCCCCGCCTACCTCGATCCGGCAGGAAACAGCCCTGCGGATAGAAATAATCGAATTCATGTTTTTACGGAATCCATCACGGGCCCCGTCCAGGTCGACCACATGGATCAGGTCGGCACCGCCCTCTTCCCAAAACCGTGCGCGTGAGGCCGGATCGTCATCATAGACCTTTTCCATGGCATAATCGCCCTTGAAAAGGCGGACACAGCGCCCTCCAAGCAAATCAATGGCTGGTATCACACGCATGCTCGTTCTCCAAAACGCTGAATGATTGACAATCCTGCAGACTGGCTTTTTTCGGGATGAAACTGGCAGGCGAAGAGGTTGCCCCTCGCAATAGCCGCAGCAAACGATATTCCATACTCGCACCTGCCGATAATCAGCGTTGAATCTTCGGGTTCGACGTAATACGAGTGTACGAAATACAACCAGGCCGGATCAGACTGGCCTGCAATCACGGGGTCGGGCCGGATGAACTCGACAGAGTTCCAGCCCATGTGCGGAACCTTGAGTCCCGCACCAAATCGGCGCACCTTCCCCTGAAAGATCCCCAGGCCCGGCACGCCTGGTGCTTCTTCGCTTGCATCAAACAGCATCTGGTATCCCAGACAGATCCCCAAAAAAGGCCGTCCGTCCGTGGCAGCAGCCCTGATCTGGTCAGTCAGTCCCGAACGGGAGAGGTTATGCACCGCTTCACCAAAAGCCCCTACGCCTGGCAGGATCACGCCAGAGGCAGACTCAACAACCCCCGGATCAGACGTAATGCAGCAGGGATAGCCAAACCGTTCGAGAGCCTTGGCAACGCTGCGAAGATTGCCCATTCCGTAATCTACTATGGCAATCAATCAAGCACTCCCTTCGTCGAAGGCACACCGTCACGCAGGTCCTGTGTAACGGCCACGCGGAGCGCCCGCGCCATGGCCTTGAAGATCGCTTCGATCATGTGGTGCAGATTATCCCCGCACTCCACAATCACATGCAGGGTGATCCCGGCATTGACCGCAAAGGCCCGCAAAAATTCCGGAACCAGCTGGGCATCAAATTCGCCACAACAGCCGACAAGGGACTTTCCATCGAGGCGCACAAAGGGGCGGCCCGAAATATCCAGGTGAACCGTCACTCGTGCCTCGTCCATGGGGACGGTGCATGATCCGTAGCGCCTGATTCCCTTTTTGTCTCCAAGGGCCGTCCTGAATGCCTGTCCGAGACAGATGGCCGTATCCTCAACAGTATGATGCAGATCGACATCGGTGTCACCCCGAACATCGCACTCACAGGAAAACCGGCCATGAAACGAAAAGAGTTCGAGCATGTGACGGAAAAAACCATTGGGAACTTGAATCGACACGTTTTCAGCAGCGTCCAGATTCAGTGCAATCCGGATCTCTGTTTCTCCGGTCGAACGTTCAATCCTGGCAGTACGCATTATTGACCACCCTTGCAAAATTTGCGCGCAACAACACTTGCCTCATGGGCGGTAAATCCCTCGGCATGGGCAATCAGGGCAGCATCATCCACCAGCATGTCGTAGAGCCTGCGGGATGGCGCAATCAGTGAGGTGCGCTTTTGAAAATCGTAGACACCGAGAGGCGAGGCAAAGCGGGCCGTCCCGGCTGTGGGCAGGGTATGATTGGGTCCGGCAATATAGTCCCCGAGTGGCTCGGGCGCGTATGCGCCGTAAAAAATCGCTCCCGCATTGCGCACGGACGACAGGACCTCGGTCAGAGGAGCATTCGCCATGATCTCAAGGTGTTCGGGCGCATACAGATTGATAATCTCCCAGGCTGCCTCGCGTGTCGAAACAAGAATCGCCATCCCGTTGTCACTGAGCGAAGAGCGGATAATGTCGGCCCGCGTCTCCCGGGCGAGATACTCTCCGATCAGGTTATTGACCTCTTCAACAAGCTGCAGGGAAGTGCTTATCACAACACACCCGGCGTCCTGGTCATGCTCGGCCTGTGAAAAGAGGTCACGCACCACCAGTTCGGGATCGCTGGTGTCGTCGGCAAAGATCATGATTTCGGATGGGCCGGCAACCATGTCAATATCCACCAGTCCAAAGACCTGACGCTTGGCCTCAGCGACAAAGCGGTTTCCTGGTCCGGTGATCTTGTCAACAGGCCTGATGCTTTCTGTCCCGAGAGCGAGTGCCGCTATCGCCTGCGCTCCACCGATCTTGCAGATCTCGCTGACACCGGAAACATGGGCGGCGTACAAAACGGCATCGGAGAGATTATTGGCGGGGGTGCAGACGACGGTCCGTTCCACACCAGCCACCCTGGCCGGAATGGCATTCATCAGCACGGTTGAGGGATAGGGGGCCTTGCCCCCGGGAACGTACAGTCCTGCGGAGGCAAGCGGATTGACCACCTGCCCCAGGACACCCCCATCCTCATGGATGATCCAGCTTTTTTCGAGCTGCCTTTCGTGGAAAGCGCGGATTCTCGCGGCGGCGTGCCGCAGGGCCTTGCCCAGATCGGTCTCACCCATCCGGCGCACTGCGGCATCCATCTCGTCCTGGGTGACACGCAGGGTACCAGCCTCAAGCTGCACCCCGTCAAAGCGCTGGGTATACTCAAGGAGAGCCTCATCACCGCGCCGGGCAACGTCCGCAATGATTGCTGCAACTGTCGTGATGGTTTTTTCGTCCCGTGAAATATGCAGGAGGCGCTGCCGCAAAAGCGTCCGCGCCTCCTCGTATCCGACGATTCGTAACTGGAGATTTGAGCTCATCCCTTACTTTCCTGCAGGAAGCACCTGCACTGTCTTTTTTGAATCAAGCCAGATCGAAAGCCGCATGGCTTCGTCAGCAAAAGCCGAGACATCAGAACGGATGTTTTCGAGGACCTTTCGGGCTTCGTCAAATTTTCCCTGGGCCCCCAGGACTCGTGCCTTGCCAAGAAGGGCCATGTCTTTCAGGCCAAAGTGATCGCTCAGTGCCCCGACAGCATCATAATAATCGACTGCCTTGGCAGGCTCTCCGGACTGCTCGTAGCAATTGGCTATCCCGATCAGGGCAGCCGGATACAGATACGAAGACTTGCCATGGTCCTTTACCCTGGTAAAGTTCTCGATAGCACCGGCAAAATTGTCCATCCTGTACTGGATGTCGGCAAGATGGAGGGATGCCTTGGCAGCCGCGAGTGTCCCCGGCCATGTCTTGATGATCGTATCGAGCTGCTTGTCGATATCGCCAATCTTTTCACGGGCACCCTCGCCCTGCAGCATGACGGCAACCTTGTCAAACTCGGCGGCGGCCTTTTCTTCACGGGCTGCTGAATTGACTGCCATGAACCCGGCAACGATCAGGAGGAGAAGCACTCCAAGCCCTGCGAGAACAACAATGCGCTTGTTCTTGATGACAAAATGCCTGAGCCTGACGAGAAAGGAAAGCAGCGCATTGTTTTCGAGCTCTTCCTTGCTCATGTGTCCCTGATGATATTCACGCATTGTATTCTCCAGTCAGATAGTCTTAATCAGAGAGTTTGGACAGGTCGAGAACATCGCCCAGCCTGAAGGTTCCGCTTTCCTCACCACCACGCATCTGACTTATCGTTTCGCGCTCGGTATCCCGGTTGAGATCCTTGATGGACAATCCGATCTTGTTTTTGTCTGAATCGATTTCGATCACCTTGACCTCAACCGTATCGCCCGCCTTGACGACATCCGCCACTCTCTCGACCCGCTTTTCGGCGAGATTGGAGATGTGAATCAGCCCTTCAAGACCGCTGCCGACATCAACGAAGGCCCCAAAATCAACAATCCTGGTGACAGTTCCGGTCATCCGTGAACCAACGGGATGGCTGAAGCGGAAGACCTCAAGGGGGTTGTCCTGAAGCTGCTTGATCCCCAGGCCAATCTTGCGCTTGCGCGCATCAAGATTGATTACCCGGACCTCGACCATTTCACCGGGAACAAAGCGGGACTCGAGATCATTGGCTGCCCCTCTTTCCCAGCCAATATCCTCCTTGCGAACCAGCCCCTCAACACCATTGGGCAATTCGACAAAGATACCGAACTCGGTAATCCGGCTGATGCGACCTGTGTGCCGGGTGTTGATCGCAAAATCGCGCTCAAGGTTGTCGTAGGGATTATCCTGGAGCTGCCTGAAGCCGAGGGAAATCCGGCGCTCGTCGTAGTCAATCCCGAGAATCTTGACGTCAATCGTGCTTCCGACCGAAAGCACCTCTTTGGGATGGCCGATTCTTTTGGTCCAGGAAAGCTCGGAGATATGGAGCAAGCCTTCGATTCCGTCTCGCAGCCTGACAAAGGCGCCAAAGTTTTCAAGCTTGACAACGGTCCCCTGGAGGACATCCCCGTCGCGCACCTCATCGCAAAACTGGACAAAGGGATCGGGTGTCAGGTCTTTAAGAGAAAGCCCGACCCGCTTGGTCTCGGGATCCATCTGGACAATCCGGACCCGGACGGTCTGCTGGGGATTGACGATGTCGCGTGGATTGACTCCGCGTTTCCATGCCAGATCATCCAGCCTGATCAGGCCATCAAATCCGCCGATATCGACAAACACGCCGCTTTTTGTGATATTGCGGACAACACCCTCGACCTCATCACCAACCTGATAGCGCGAAAAAACCTCGTCTGTCTTTTGCTCACGCTCGGCTTCGAGAAGCTCGCGCCGTGAGGCAACGATTGAAAGCGAATTCCGGCCGCGCTGGCCCTGGGCAAATTCGATGATCTTGAAGTCAAATTCCTGGCCGATATAGTACTCGGCTGACTGGACCGAACGGATGTCCAGCAACCTCATCGGCACATATCCCTCAATCCCGCCGAAATCAACACGGACACCGCTTTTGACCTCGCGCACGACCTTGCCGCGCAGTACAGTGCCCTCTTCAAAGGCCTTTTTGAGCTTGCGGCGGCCCATTTCGGCCGCGGCCCGCTTGTACGAGAAAACCGGGATTCCGTCCTCACTCCGCTCAAGACGAACGGCGATGGTCGATCCCTCTTCCGGCAGGGTCTCAAATTCATCCTTCGGGATCCGCCCTTCGGACTTGGAATCAACATCGACCCATACAAAGGAATCATCAATCTGCACGACGAGTCCATCGACGATTTGACCCTTGTGCAGCTCTTGCGGGGTGGCTTTTTCCATCTCCGCAAGTTGGTCGAAGACTTCCGGCTGCGCTGACATGTTTTCCAAAGGAGGCTCCTTGTTTACCTGACGGAACGTTGGTCGATGTATTCGAGCATGGTCTCAACGACCATCCCGGGACCCATTCCGGTTGTGTCTATATAGTGTGCATCTTCAGCCCGCACAAGCGGGCTATGCTCGCGCTGCGAATCAGCCGCATCGCGACGTGCAATGTCCTGCTGTATCGCTTCGAGATTCACAAACAGTTGTTCCTTGCTGTCATTCATTCTGCGGCGGGCACGCTCTTCGAGGGAAGCATCAAGGTAGAATTTGCACTCGGCGTCAGGGAAAACAGCACTTCCGATATCCCGGCCATCCAGTACAACCCCGCCTTCCTTCCCGATCTCGCGCTGAAGCTTTTGCATATACTCGCGGACAACGGGCAAACCCGCCACCGTTGAAACCATGCCGTTTACTTCAGCCGTCCTCAGTGTACCAGATACATCCTCGCCGTCAAGAAAAATCTTTCCGGAAGGATCGAAACCGATACGCACCGCCTGCAGTATCGTACGGACTGCCCCGACATCTGACGGGTCCGTCTTGCTTCGGACAAGCCTGAGAGTCAAAGCACGATACATCGCGCCTGTGTCAATATACACAAAATTCAGGGCCGCGGCAATTTTCCGTGCGATGGTGCTCTTCCCTGCCCCTGCAGGCCCATCAATCGCGATTATCGGTCTTGAACGCATATATCCTCCAGTTGTTTTCTGCATATCGCAAGATAGTCCGTCAGCCCCTGGCGGTCAGCACGGTCAAGCAGGTCACGAACAACCCGGATCTGGCGCTCCATTACATCAAGGGCACGAAGCAGGGCTGACCGGTTGTCAGTCATGATTCCGCTCCAGAGATCAGGGTCACTCCCGGCCAGTCGCAGCACATCCCGGAGCCCGTTTCCCCAGACCCTCTGAAAATCACCACCCTCCCGCTGTCCTTCAGCGAGTGCAGCCGCATAGCAAAACGACAAAAGATGCGGGAGATGGCTGGTCATTCCGACGGTGGTATCGTGCTGCTCGGGGGTCATGCTCACAACCCGTGAACCAAAGCTCGTCCAGAGGTCTCGTACGGCTGCCAGGGCATCGGCACGAGTCTTCTCGACCGGTGTCAGGACAACGGTGGCTTGTGCAAACAGGTCATCCCTGGCATTCCGATATCCGTTTTTTTCAGAACCAGCCATGGGATGCGAGCCAACAAACCTGTCAGCGGAGACAGCTTCCTGCTGGACCCGCCTGACGATACCGGCCTTGGTACTCCCGACGTCAGTCACAAAGGCCGCGTCCCCGGTCAGCTCAAGAAGCCGGCAGGCTATCTCCGGGACCAGGTCTACAGGTGTACAGACGAACGCGCCCCGGGCATCACGGGGGATGGCCTCAAGTGTGGTGCTCCAGCCATCCGCATACCCCTCAGAACAGGCCCGGCTGCAGGATTCATGTGTACGGGCGGGACGGGGAACGTCT
>JAKPMW010000026.1 GCA_029548715.1 Spirochaetota bacterium
CGAACAAAGGCCCCCGGAGTACGGCGATAGCAGTAAAACGTGCGCAAAAAGTGAAACCCGGCACGCCTGAGCCGCACCACCGGCAGCTTCTGGACAAGGCGCATGGCCAGATGGCGGGCATAGCGGGACATGACGAAAAACCAGAAGAGCACCATGATCCCGGCAAACACGGTATACAACACCAGCACGGGGGCGAGATTGGCCGGCTGGCGGGCGATAAAAAATGGCAGGGCCACAAGACCAAGCATGATCAGGCACACCAGGCCAAAGACCCGGTCAACAAGGATCGAGGCCAGCACCCGGCCCTTGCGGATCTTTTCGTTGTAGGCCACGTCAAACATGCGCACGATATCGCCGCCCACACTTGAGAGGAGAAAATTGTTGAAAAACTGGCCGGTATAGTAGTAAACAAGGCAGCGCCCAAAGGGCAGGTCAAGCCGCTGGGCCCGTAAAAACACACGCCACTGCATCACGCCGAGAAAGTGACTGGCCAGCATCACAAGGCTGGCCAGTCCTGCCAGAACGACCGAAGCATCGCCCAGCTGCCGGGCAACCTGTTCGTAATCGATCCCGGAAAGAACAAAGACAACAAGACCGGTCGAGACCGCCAGCTTGGCAAGCAGGAGAATGAGTGATCGTATGCGCTGATGCACCAAACCCCCCTGTCATCCCCGCTTAGCGCTGGGTGATGTTTCCAATCCAGATTCCGGCAAGCCTGTTGTCAATGGTTATGTCAAAGATGACATTTTCAGCAACACGAAGGTGCAGAATTTCGCTTTCGGGAAGACTGAGATACCAGAGATGCATGGCGGAATAGTCGGGCAGGGCCTGCATCTGGCTGATTGTGTCTACAATCAGGTAGCTGTCGGGAAACCGGACAAGAGCGGCGAATCCCTCAGGCATGACGAGATCAGGCACAACAGTCAACTCGGACGGTGAATAGTTCACCTCGATATCGACCGCCTGCATGCTTTCACCCAGGGCTATGCAGACCCTGCCAGTGTTGATAAATTCGCCTGAATAATCGTTTTCTTCGCTGAGGCTGACGATAAGAAGGCTGCTGTCCCGATCCCAGATGATGAGCGGTACCGGCAGTGTTTTTGCCCGTTCAAACACAACCTCGGGCAATTGCGAGCGTTCCATGAATCCCCCTGTCGGCATTCCCTCCAAAAATAGCCATAAACTGCAAATCCGGGCAAGCAGGCCTGTACAGTCTTTCCTGCATGGGGAACAGTCCTCCCACCATGAGGAGGAGCGGCTTTTCCCGCTGAGGCGACAGACCCCGGATTGCCTCCCCGCAATACGCCGGGGTGTTGCGCCCGAATGCAGTGTGTATCTGCAGACTGGGCAGATACACACTGATTGCCATCATCTTGCGGATGATGACTGCCCAGTCTGTCCCGCATTTGCTCCCGCGCGCGCCACTTGGCAAGCGATGCCTGGCCGGTGTAGGATACAGGCACGACATTGAGGAGGGCGCACCCACATGCCCGACAGCACACCCCAGGCTCCCAACCAGACATACATCCGCCAGCGCGAGCGCTGGATGGCCCTGCGCAGCAAGCGAGGCGGACATCCGCCCCGCGTGCGCCTCGGCCTGCGCAAAAAGCTCTTCTTCCTGATTGTCGCCCTGATCTCCGGGCTTCTTGCGGTGGTCTACACCATGACCCTGACCGACGAAGAGCGCGTGCTGCGTCGCGAACTCAAGATCCGGGGAGGCACCGTCGCCCGCAACCTGGCGGATTCGATTTACAACAGCTATGCAAACCTGGTGCAGGACCGGATGGCCAAGGCCGACGACCCCTTTGTCTTCAACCCTGACGAGCCCTCGGGCTTTGAGCCCCTGGCCTTTTCGGACGCCATGAAAAAGGCCAGCGAACAGCAGGACTTCGTGGCAGGCTATGCGGTCGATCCCTATAACAGGGCCTTTGTCCACTCGGCCCGCAAGGGGTATCTCTACCCCCTGCCCACGCCAAAGGGGATCTTTGACTTCAAGGCAATTTACCCTGTCAAGCTGGCGCTGATGTCGCGGATCGAACGTGAGTCCATCCCGGTAGCAACGATTTCCGACCCGGCGCTTCGCATACGGCTGACCGGTGCCCTTCCTCTCGGAACAAACGCCGAGCCGCTTGTCGAACCGGCCGGCGAAAAGATCCAGATCCGTCTTCTTGCAATCTCAAACAACCTGTTTCTCGAAAGCCGTCCCGCTGCCGGTGCCAGCCGGCAGATTCCCATCAACCTGACGCTCAGCAATCTCCCGGCACTGGCCAGCCTGGCCCTCGACATCCTGCGCGAAGAATATGAGGAATCTGTCCTCCTCCTGATGAATACCGCCAACGAGCTGCGCCGCATCCGGAGGCAGACCGCCGCGATGGCAGACAAGGACCGCCTGTCTTCCGTTTTTACCGGTCTTGAAACCCTCATCGAGCGGGGCACCCTCTTCCGCAACGCGCTGGCGGGCGGACTGATTTCGGGGTATTCAAATACCATCTCGGAAATATCCGACGGACTGGCCCGCACAAACGCCCTGCGCATCCTGACCCAGGTCGCAACTGCAGAACGGCGCTTTGAGCCCTTTGTCCAGTTTTACCGTCAGACTGCGAACGGAGAGCCCCTGCTCTACATCAACTATCCGATGTCCGAGACGGACAAGTATTTTTCAACCTACCGGGGCGAAGTGCATCTGCTTCTCTCGCAGACCGGAATCACCTACACCATCAACTACGCCAAGGAAAAACTGCAGCTTGCCGCCCTCCTCGCCATCGTGGCCGGAACCTTTTTTACCCTCGTCATGGCCTTCTTTATCACCAGCCCGATCAAAAAGCTGATGGGCGCCATGCGCCGGGTCGGGGTGGGTGACCTCGAGCAGATTGTGCTGGTCAGGGTACGTGACGAAATCGGCGTCCTGTCCGAACACTTCAACGAGATGACCGAAGGATTGCGCGAAAAGGAAAAGATCCGCAGCGCGATGAACAAGGCCGTTTCCAAGGAGATTGCCGAAGTCATGCTTTCGGGAGAGCTCAAGCTGGGCGGTGACAAAAAAATGGTGACCGTACTCTTCTCGGATATCCGCGGCTTTACGACGATCTCCGAAGCACACACTCCTGAAGAGGTGGTCGAGCTCCTCAACGAATACCTGACCCTGATGACCAACATCGTCGAAAAGCACCGCGGCAATGTGGACAAATTCGTGGGTGACGAGATCATGGCCCTCTGGGGCGCCCCAAAGTCATATGGCAACGATGCCATCGCCGCGGTCAAGGCCGCACTTGAGATGATGGAGGTTCTTGACCGCTTCAACGCCGAGCGCAGGGCCAAAAACCTGATCGGTATCGATATCGGCATCGGTTTGAATACGGGCGACGTCATTGCCGCCAATATGGGGTCCGAAAACCGGATGAACTACACGGTCATCGGCGACAACGTCAACCTGGGTGCCCGCCTTGAAGGAACGAACAAGATGTATGGTACGCACATCATCATCAGCGAAAACACCCTGCGTGAGGTCAGGGACTACATCTACTACCGCGAACTGGACCTGATCCGGGTCAAGGGCAAAAACGAGCCGGTCTCGATTTTCGAAGTCGTGGCCCTGACTCCCGCGGGCGAGGCGGTCCAGACAACGCGGGAGTGAAGGATTTCCCTCGTACCAAACCGATTTGAACCGCGGCCCACGATCATGTATAATGACCATATCGACATGACCATAAGGGGCCGAGCATGAATGAATACGGTGCGGCGGAATTCAAGGCACGTTGCCTGAAGATCATTGATGACGTTGCAAGCAACGGGACACAGGTTATTGTCACCAAGCGCGGCAAACCGCTGGTCCGCATCATGGCCGTGCATGAAATTCCGGACAGAACCGCTTTCGGACTGCTGGCCGGTTCCGTATCCACGACGGCGACTGACGATCTTCTCTCGACCGGCGAGGCCTGGTATACCGATGACTGAATCCGTCTGGCTGTTGGACACCCATATCTGGATCAGGATCCTGAACGGCGATGAAGCACTGCGTCTTCCCTTATTCCAGAAACAGCTGCAAAAGCACGCGCTCGCGGGGAACCTGCGGATAGCGGCGATCAGTCTTTGGGAAACAGCCATGCTCGTCGCCAAGGACCGGCTAAAGCTGACAACAGAAGCCGAAACCTGGTTGAGCACGGCCGTGACCATGCCCGGCCTGTCGGTGATCCCGATCGATCCGGCTATCGCCGTCGAGAGCTGTTCCCTGCCCGGTGATTTCCATGGTGACCCCGCCGACCGCCTGATCGTCGCCAGTGCCCGCCTCATCGACGCCACGCTGATCACGCTTGATCGACAAATTCTCGACTGGGCAAAATCAGGCTGGCTGCGGGCTGTAGCGCCGGGGAATGTATAGTTGCAAATACCAGTGAACTTCGAAAAACTAAAAACTGTCAAACTCATCTCTATAAACAGGATCTGGCTGATTGAACAGGCATATGACTTTTTCCTTATATCTCAGAAAAGTCCAAAAATTCTGTCTGTGCGCTAAAGGGTAGCACAGGTATGGCGAAAAACAATCCGGGATACGCATTACAAAAACATGAAAAAGCGTTTGCAATCCGGGACAACCATGACACTTGTGTGATATTGTGATCGCTCTCCCGGATTTGCAGCGCAGGATTGCAAAAAGCTGTTTGCATCCCCGCAACAAAGAGCACGCCCCCGGGCAGCCGCCCGC
>JAKPMW010000095.1 GCA_029548715.1 Spirochaetota bacterium
AGCCACCCTGCTGGGAGACGAGAAACTCGCTGATGCGCCGACCGGCATGCTGTTCGGAGGTGATGAAGACAATCTCTACCTGGGGATGCCGGACAAGGGCCGAGAAAAGTTCAAGCCCGCTGAACCCGGCTGCGCCGGCAATGCCTGCCCGAATTGTCTTCATGAATACTCACCCGTCTTAAGCCCGGCGCCCGCTTCAGGCAGCACAAGCATTATCCATCGATACCAGGTTCCCGGTCCGATGGTGCTGCTCCGGCAGACAACGCTGCCTGGGCCGGCTTTTTCCCGCCAGGCTGGGGTGAAGATGCCTCACCAGAACGGATCTGGCGCTCGATCTCACTGGCAATCTCAGGATGGTCCACAAGAAACTGGCGCAGGTTTTCCTTGCCCTGTCCGATCCGTTCGTTACGGTACGAGTACCAGGTCCCGCTTTTTTCGATGATATTGCGTTCGATTGCCAGGCCGATCAGGTCACTCTCACGGCTGATGCCCTTCCCGAAGATGATGGGAAACTCACACTGCCTGAAAGGCGGAGCAACCTTGTTTTTTACAATCTTGACCCTGACAAGATTGCCATAGGCCTCCTCACCCTGCTTGAGGGTCTCGATCCTGCGGATGTCCATCCGTACGGATGCATAAAACTTGAGTGCGTTTCCGCCAGTTGTCGTTTCGGGGTTGCCGAAAAAGACCCCGATCTTCATTCGTATCTGGTTGATAAAAATCAGGGAGGTGCGCGACTTGTTGATGGTTCCCGTCAGTTTGCGCAGGGCCTGTGACATGAGCCGGGCCTGCAGCCCCATGTGAGAATCCCCCATCTCGCCGTCAAGTTCGGACTTGGGCACAAGGGCGGCCACGGAGTCCACCACAATAACGTCGATGGCTCCCGAGCGGACGAGGGCATCCACGATTTCAAGGGCCTGCTCGCCCGTATCCGGCTGGGAAACAAGCAGGTTGTCGGTATCAACCCCGAGAGCCTTGGCGTATACCGGGTCAAGAGCGTGTTCGGCATCCACAAAAGCCGCGGTTCCCCCGGCCTTCTGGGCTTCAGCCACAATCTGCAGGGCAATGGTCGTCTTGCCTGAGGATTCTGGTCCGTAAATTTCGGTAATCCGTCCCCGCGGAATTCCACCCACACCGAGGGCCATGTCAAGCGAGATAGCCCCTGTCGGAATAACGGGCACCGCCTCGCGGGTGTCATCCCCGAGGCGCATGATTGAACCCTTGCCGTGCTGTTTTTCGATCTGGAGAATGGTGGCTTCGAGTGCCTTTTTCTTGCCGTCGGCCTGTGTATCCATACTGTGCTGCTCCTCTGCTCACACGCATCATTGCGCTATGGTCCGGGCACCCTGTACTGGTCCCCGGAGAGATATACCGACAAAGCCACCTGTTTATTGCACTTTGCCAAAAAAATATACGTTTGGGGACCGGCAAAGGCCAGTCCCCCGTGCTATCGACCGTGCTATTTCAATCCTGGCAGACCTACAATTCGGCGTAAAAGCGCCGGTTGGCCTCAAGCTCGGGATCCAGGTCACCACCGTTTTTGGTGTATTTGTGATAGTGATTGGTAATTTCGGTGATCTTTTTTGAACGGATATTCTTGAAACGCACGGCAATCTCGGTAAACATGGGCTGTTTTTCGAGCTGGTCACGCAGCTCACGCGAAAACGGACAGTGCCGGTAGAGGATGTTGCGGACAACCTTGTTCAGCCTGATCACACCCTGTGATTCATACTTGATCCAGAAACGGTAATCCGAGACAAAGATATCGCGCATGTTTCCCCGGCAGTTTTGGATCTGCGTCTTGATTTTTGCCTTCGTCTCCTCGGAAAGGTCGCGGTTTTTCCGGTAAAACTGGATGTAGTCCGTATAGTCTGCGGTGATCGAAGGCTGGGTCACATCATTCCAGGCCGGGCCCAGCATCGTTTTGCACAGCTCCCAGCGGAAGGCCCCGACGGCATCAACGATCAAGCCCTCAAGATCTTCGGATATCAGGATGGGCAGGATGATGCGTGCCCGGCTGCGCTTGTCCTTTCCGACCAGTTCCTGCCACATGAACTGGCGTGACCCGTAGGTCGGAGCGAGAATGATGTCCGGAATGACCGGCATCTGGACAAACTCGCGCTCGATCCCGGCATCCGGCTTGCGCAGCATCACCTCGCGATAAAATGCCGAAAAATCAACCTTGAGCAGCTTGCGTAATTCGTCCTCGACCTTCTTTTTGGCCACAAGCGCATTTTCCATATCCTTGACAAACATGTCCTGGTGCAGAACAGGAAAATGGACCGACAACTGCCCGTAACACAACCGCTGGGTCGTCTTGACCATAAACGAGACTTCGTGGTGCAGCCGCTTGTCGACATTGTTCTCGTAGTTTTCCTTGTCAGCCTCGCCGACCTCTCCGCGCTTTTTCAGCTCGCGGAAGACGCCCATGTAATCGTTTCCAAAATCATCGATCGATGGCTCCTTTTCGCGCGAGTAGACCGCAGCCAGCCATTCGGTCATGGTATAGACGGGATACTCGGGATTAAACGGGGACCGGTCAAGAAGCTTGTAGAGACGCATGGTCGTTGCTGGCTCAAGCAGCCGTTCATCCATAAAGCCGAAGTTGATAAACATCTCGAACAGGCGGGACTTGTTTCGCTCTTTGTGCATCCTCTTGAAGACAGCCTCGTAGATATCAAAAAAGTGTGCGGTTGCAACCCTGCGCAGCTTGCGCACCGGGTCTTCGGAGCTGAATTTGTCCTTGAGCTTGCGAAAGGCTTCTATGGCAGCCTTGAACTGGTCAGCCTTTTCTTTCGGAATGCCGGAGTAGTCGAGGATCCGCTTGAGCGAACCCTTGACCTCGTCCGGCAGGCTGGAGAGATCCACCACCTCTTCAACAGCCGGAGACTCGTCGGGGATGATCGCGATATCATCGCTGTCACTCCCCGCCGCATCATCGTCCAGCAGGGCCGCAATGTCGGGCGAGAGACCGGACGTCTCAACTCCCTCGGCCACGGCATTGATGTCATCCTGCTGCAAGGCCCGCTCGAAATACCCGAAGTCGATCCCCGGATCCTTGCCGAACTCATCCGAAAAACTTCCAAGGATTTCCCTGGTTCGGATTGCCAGATAATCGATAACCTGCGAAGGCAGGACACTGTCACTGTTGGTGCGGATGGCATCGAGAGCCGCGCGGGCATACTCGGTAAAGAGACTTTCCTTGTGCAGGTCATATACATCCGAAAACAGTTCGTCATACCTGTCAACAAGCGAACCGACATCGTCCAGAAGCTGCCCGAGGCATTTTGCGAGATCATGACACTGGTAAAGCGTCATGGCCGGATCCGCGGTAAAAAAGGCCTTGCGGAGGTTGGGGGCAAGCCGTGCAAAGCGTCTGTAGTATTCGATCTGCTTTTTGCTGCTTTGCGGGGGAGAAAGGCGCTCCTCCCCGTAAATCGCGGAAAAATCCTTTTCCATGAATGGCTGGCTAAAGTCTTCGGGAATCGGGATATCCCTCAGGCGCAGGGCGCCCAGGTTTTGCTCGGACTGTCTGAAAAACTGGCTGCGGGGCGTGATTTTTGAGCCGATAATCTCACGCAGCAGAAAAAGGTAAACCCCGGCATTTTCGACCATGACGGAGAGAGGATCGTGAACACGCTGGAGCCTGCCCCAGGCCTGAAACACAGCGTCAATGGTCATCATCATTGTCATGGCCATGGCCACAGCGTGATCCGGCTTGCTGGCCATGATGGACTGCAACTGCTGCTCGTTTTGGATGGGTGCAAGGTAGAGGGTGCAGGGACCGACCGCGCGGTAACTGCAGGACGCAACCTTGCCGTCAAAGAGATGGGCTATCCCGGGAAACGAGTTTTGCCCGAGATGCCCCAGGCGGTAGCCCTCGGTCAAAATGACCTCTTCATCGGCCGTGACATCCACACCCGAGGCGGTCCTGATGATCTCTACCCGACCCGAAGTAAGAATGTACAGCGCCTTGACAGCCTGCCCCTGACTGATAATCAGCTCACCATCAGCCACCGTGATACTGCCGGTCCTGCCCGCCTCAATTCCCATCTGCCCCGACTCCTCAAATCCGGCCAATATGATTCGTTCTCTTGCCGGAGTATTCTACCAGAACTGTGCGGTTGTTCGCAATCAAATTCACACCCCGGCGAGAGCTGCAAGCGAACGGGCCCTTCCGTCCAGGAAGAGGCAGGCCGCATTCAGCCGGGGAGAGTGTACGATCCGCCCGAAACAGTCCAGCAGCCCCGCCACGGTTTCGCTGTCATTCCCGGCAGATGCATCCGCAATCAGGCGGGGCGCAACAGCATTGATCCGCATCAGCCCCGCATACTCGACGGCAGCCATTCCCGCTGCCGCCGCCAATGCCTTGCGGGAGAGGGTGTATGCGGCCCAGGCAGAATGCGCACGCTCAATCTTCGCGTCCAAAAGATGGATGACCAGTCCCTGCCCCAGGCCTGACTGCGCAAGCCCCCGGGCCATGGCCTGCATCAGGGCCACAGGAGCATGGAGATTGATTGCAAAGGCTGCCGCAAGCTGGTCATGCGTCATCGTCGCGAATTCACCCCGCTCGAATGATGACGCACTGTTCACCAGAAGGGAAATGTCCCCGGCAGCAAGTCTCCGGCAGAGCGGCTCCAGTCCATCATGGCTCGCAAAATCAGCCATGATCACCTGATCACCGGCAGTGATGAGGCCCGGTCTTTTCCTGAATCCATGCAAAACCAGGGCGTACCCCTGCAGCGCAAGCCAGTCTGCGATTACCCTGCCGAGCTTGCCGCTGGCACCGGTAACAAGGGCAACAGGTTTCATGGACTGCCAAGAAGCCCAGCCAGGACACCGGACACCCTCTCCATCTCATCATCCGTCCCGATCGAAATCCGCAGCCAGTCAGCGACCCGTCGTCCGCCAAAGTGCCGGACATGAATATCATGCTCTGCCAGACCCTCGAAGATGCGACGCGAGGCAACCTGTTCGTGTCTGGCAAAGACAAAGTTGGCCGCACTGGGCAAAACTGTGAATCCGAGCCCGGCAAGACGTTCAACAAATTTCTCGCGGGCAGCGATGATTCGCCGGGCATTGCCCTGCATCCATCCCAGATCACTGATTGCCGCTGCCGCTCCACGCTGGGCCAGAAGGTCAAGATTGTAGGAATCCTTCATGGCTGTCAGGCCCTGAACCAGGCTGGAATCGGCAAAGGCATACCCGCAGCGAATTCCGCAGAGGGAAAACGACTTGGACAGGGTCCGCAGAATAATGACATTCTCCCGGTTGGCAAGTGCAGACAGGCACGAACTCCCTTCAGGGGCAAAATCAATATATGCCTCATCAATAACCACAATTCCGTCAAACCGGTCCGCAAAATCCATGATCGCTGAAACCGGGGCAAGAATCCCGGTCGGGGCGTTGGGATTGGCCAGAATGACCATTCGGCCTTTTCGTGCCGCCATGGCCTCCAGATCAACCGAAAAATCTTCCTTCGTCTCAACATGGTCAACCGTGACGCCAGCCGCAGAGGCCAGGACAGGATAGAGCGAATAGGTCGGGTATGGGAGGATCAGTGTATCACCGGGGTCGGTAAAGCAGCGGAAGATGAGCGAAAGTATTTCGTCGCTCCCGTTTCCGCAAAAAATCATCCCGGGCGGAATACCGTAGGCGGTCGAGATCTCGCTGCGGAGTTCGGACCATTCGGATGGCGGATACAGCCTGAGTTCACTTCCGACGGCATCACTGATCGCCTTGAGTGCCAGGGGTGAAGGAGGCCAGGGATTTTCATTGGTGTTGAGCTTGATTGTTGCCGGAGTAATCGGCGGCTGATATCCCGGGGTATATGCTTCCATACCCCGCAAGCGGGTATTCCAGTATCGGGTGTTCATGTCATGTTTCCTGTATCTTGCGAAGCAAGGTGATCTTCCATTCATCATACACCTTTCGCATAAAGGCCTGGTACATCATTCTCCGTTCGCGCCCACCCTCCTCGAAAACGTGGGTAAAGGTCAGCCAGCCCTGGGTCCGCACATCGCGGTAGAGTTCGAGTCCCCACTCGACCAGCAGGAAGCGGGCCGCAGGTTGCCGGGCACAGAGATGTGGAAAGGAATCCAGGGTCTGCTTCCTGAATTCATGATAGGCTGCGTCCGCAAACATGTACTTGTAGGCGGCAAACATGTCCTTTCGCTGGAGGGCCAGGAGGGTTCGCGTCAAAACGTAGTACGGCATCTCATGCATCACGCTCTCGTGCTGCACGAGGGCGAATGGCTCGAAGTGATACACCTGGCGCATCCAGAAGCGGGGAACCTGTCCCGCAACCGGGGGGACGGGGGAAAAGATGGTTTCGTCGGAGGCTGCGGCCGAGATCACGGTCAATTCGGCCGGGGTCGAGGTGGTTTTCGGGGTAAACAGGTGACTGGCCTCCATCTGCCCCATTGCCCTGTCAGGCCGCAGGACGACGTACGACTTTTGTTCCCTGTCAACGCGGACGATATGCAGGCCACGCCGCACCCCGTCACGACCGATCGTGGTACAGACAATCTCGTTGATCCCGTCACCGTCACAATCCCGCAATTCGATTCCAAGGCAATAGTCATCGGCTGTCTTTATCCGTGCCAGTTCCTGCCCGTACTCACCCCGTCCGTTTTTGACGACAACCTCATAAATCCTGAATTCAGCATCCTGCCCACGGTGAAGATCGGTATAGCGCCTGACCGCCTCCAGCGTGCCATTCCCGTCCAGATCGTTGACAAGCACAAGTTCCTGCGCTGACTGGACAGGATTTGCCAGATATACCCGCACATCCCTGCGCCAGTGGTTGACAGCCTGGGCAGACAGGCTCTGCGGACCGGGGATGATCTGGATGAAAATGA
>JAKPMW010000099.1 GCA_029548715.1 Spirochaetota bacterium
CCGGATCGAGTCCATCCTTGACAAGGCCGGTACGGTCGTCTGGAACGGGCCGATGGGCATTTTTGAAATCAGCAAGTTTGCGGATGGTACCAATGCCGTCGCAAAAAAACTTGCCGGGATCAAGGCGACGACGATTATCGGCGGTGGCGATTCCGTGGCTGCCGTCAACAAGGCCGGGCTGGCTGACAAGATGTCCCATGTCTCGACCGGTGGTGGTGCATCGCTTGAGTTCCTCGAAGGACAGACCCTGCCCGGTGTGGCGGCGCTCAACGACAGGTAAGAATTTTCATGGGGAACAGTCTCCGGTCCGGTGGGGTGCGCCGGTGTGCGTGGAAAATGTTGCGTGCCCGACGGTGTCCTGCGGAATGGCGACTGTTCCTCAAAACCATGATACTGGAGAAGTGCAATGAGAAGACCCTTTCTTGCGGGTAACTGGAAGATGAACAAGACAGTGCCCGAAGCTGTTGCCCTGGCAAAGGAGCTGGTGCAGGCTGTGGCCAATGTGGCGGATCGTGATATCGTGATCTGTCCGACCTTTCCCTGCCTGGCACCTGTTGCCGAGGTGGTGCGCGGGACCAATGTCAAACTTGGCGCCCAGAACATGTATTTCGAGGATTCCGGCGCCTATACCGGCGAAATCTCGGCCGACATGCTCATCTCTGCTGGCGTCGAGTTTGTGATTCTTGGCCACAGCGAGCGGCGCGAGTACTTTGGCGAAACCAACCAGATCGTCAACAAAAAGCTCAAAAAGGCCCTCGAAAAAGGGCTGGGTCCCATTGTCTGTGTCGGCGAAAAACTCGTCGAGCGCGAGGCGGGCAAGGCCGAGGCTGTTGTCGAGGATCATGTGCGCGGTGCTTTCGAGGGTATCACTGCATCCGATGCGCTCAAGGTCACGATCGCCTACGAGCCGGTCTGGGCCATCGGGACGGGCAAGACAGCGACTCCGGACGATGCCAATGCCATGCATGCCTTCAT
Source organism: Spirochaetota bacterium (assembly GCA_029548715.1). GTDB lineage: Bacteria > Spirochaetota > JAGLSM01 > JAGLSM01 > JAKPMW01 > JAKPMW01. The sequence goes on from JAKPMW010000099.1 coordinate 976, forward strand.
CCGGACCGTTTTGGGCTCAATCTATTCGGCCGATGTGGCCGGCAAGATACGGATCCAGTATGGTGGCTCGGCCAATGACAAGAATATCGATGACCTGATGAAGATGCCCGATATTGATGGTGCCCTGGTTGGTGGTGCCAGTCTCAAGGCGGACAGCTTTTCACGTATCGTCAAGTTCGTTTCCTGAAAACCCTTGCCGGGACCGGTCATGTGTTCGTAGCTTTGTGCGGATCATGGCCGGTTCTGCGGCCGTTCCCCGGAGGAATAGATGCTGACAGTTCTCGGAATCATTTACGCCATTACCTGTGTGCTTCTTGTCATTGTTGTCATGCTTCAGTCGGGCAAGTCAGGCAGCATGGGGCTCTTTGGTGGCGGCGGAAGTTCGACCCTTGGCTCCCAGGGCGGCGATATCATGACCCGGATCACGACCGTTCTCGGGACGATTTTCCTCGTTATCGCGATTCTCTTTACCATCATTGTCTCGCGCGACAAGGAGATCCCTCTGGATGACAAGGGTGTGCCTAAGGGGCAGTCTGCGGGTCTTGTGCCTGGTGCGACAAATACTTCGGCCGGGACAAACGTAAAGGCTGAGGTCAAACAGGCGACCAATGCGGCCAAACCCTGACGGTGAGAAAGGCGGCGAAGACTGATGACGAGCTTTTCTGAACGCGGTTCGATCAAACTCTTCGCCGGCAACTCCCATCCGACACTGGCGGCCGAGATTGCCGAGCAGATCGGTGTTCCCCTTGCCCAGCGCGAAATAATCAAGTTTGCCAACGGCAATATCTTTATCAAGATCAATGAAACAGTCCGTGATCAGGACGTATTTGTGATCCAGACTTCCAATGAGCCCGTCAATTATCATCTGATGGAACTCCTCCTGATGATCGACACCCTGCGCTATTCCTCTGCTGGGCGGATCACGGCGGTCATCCCCTATTTTCCGTATGTTCGTTCGGACAAAAAGGATCAGCCCCGTGTTTCGATTGGGGCCCGGCTCGTGGCCAATCTGCTTGAAACGGCGGGGGCTGACCGGGTGCTGACCCTCAATCTGCATTCCTGGCAGATCCAGGGGTTTTTCCGCATTCCTGTTGACCATGTCCTTGCTGAATCGATCGTGATTGAGCACTTCCGCAAAAAGGATCTCTCCAATACGGTCGCCGTGGCACCCGATGCCGGTGGCGCCAAGCGGGTTGAAAAGTACGCCCATATGCTCCAGCTTCCGTTTGTCATCATGGACAAGCGGCGCAAGGCCAACGACGACAACGCGAAGATCCAGAATATCATTGGGGATGTTGAAGGTAAAGACGCCATTATCTTCGATGACGAGATCTCGACTGGCGGGTCAATGATTGATACGGCCCGGATCCTCAAAGCGCATGGTGCCCGGACCATTTCTGCGGGAGTTGTCCATGGTGTCCTGTGTGGAGGGGCGGTCGAGCGGATCAATGCCTGCCCGGATATCACGGAACTTGTAGCCACCAACTCGGTTGCCACGCCGGACAAGGCTGGCGACAAGATACAGGTTTTGTCCTGTTCCCAGGTCCTGGCCAAGGCCATACAGCGGATTCACCATGGTGATTCGTTGACGCCAATTTTTTCGGAATATTACTACAACAGCTAAGACTCCCTGCTTTCATGGTGTTTGAGGTAGTGCCACCATGGTGCTCTGGCATACGTCACCATGGTGCTTTGACATACGTCACCATGGTGCCTTTAGTAGTGAAACGAGCTGTTCCCGATGAATTCCCGCAGAATCGAGGTTGGCGGTATCTCTTCCGGCTCAATCCCCAGAAAGCTGGTCAGAAAATTCGCCAGACGGCGTGCTTCTCCATACTCCGGTTCACTTGGGAGTATTTGCAAGAGCCGTGGCAGGGCATAATTCTTCAGGACCGCCATCTCGTATATCTGGGCCGAGTTGAACATGATATCCGCCTGTTCCTGGTAGGGAAAAATATTTCGCTCCTCACCGGCGCGCACTTCAGGCCAGCGTCTCAGGGTGTCGAGCGCTGAATAATTCCGGAAGAGGCTGTCGCGGACAATCCGGCGCAGGAGGCGGTTGTCCGTCGTCGGGATACGGTTGAAATCGTCAATATTGAGCTGGGTCAGGGCACTTACATAGATCAGGTACTTGTTTTCACGGCGGATTGAGCGGGTGAGTTCCTGGTTCAGGCAGTGGATGCCCTCGATGATCACCGGCATATCCTGGGGAAGCTCAAGACGTGTGGCCTTGTCTGCAATGGCGCAGCCTGCCGCAAACGAAAATTTTGGCATCATGATCGGTTTTCCGGAAAAAATATCTTCCAGATGCCGGTTGAAGAGGTCCAGATCAAGGGCGATAATGTCCTCGAAGTTGTAGTCGCCATTGGGGAGACGTGGTGTCTGTTCGCGCGGCAGAAAATAGTCATCCGTGGAGATACTTGCGGTCTTGATGCCATTGACACGAAGCTGGATGGACAGGCGCTTGGCAAAGGTTGTTTTTCCGGAAGAGGAGGGCCCTGCGATCAGGATAAACTTGACCTGCCCCTTGCGTGAGGCAATTTCGTCTGCAATCCGGGCGATCTTTTTTTCATGAAGCGCTTCGGCGATTTTGATGACTTCGGAGATGGAGTGGTCTGCTACGGCGCGGTTGAGCTCGCCTACATTGGTGACCTCAAGGATCTTGGACCACTCGCTGTCTTCGGAAAGGATGGTGAAGAGCTTTGACTGTTCCTTGAGATCGGGCAGGCGCGAGGGGTCGGTGGTGTCCGGATAACGCAGGATCAGCCCGGGGGGATGCAGCACAAGGTCCCAGGCATGGAGCCATCCTGTTGCAGGAACCAGCGGAAAGTACCAGAGGTCGCGGACCTTGTTGAGTTTTGAAAGCCGGACTGTGTCCTGGTTGAGATGTCTGAGGAGCTCTGCCTTGTCCGCAAGGCCAATGCTCTCGAAATAGGTAAGGGCGTCTTCACGTGAAAGGGATTCTTCCTCGAACGGAAGGTCCAGTGCAATGATTTCACTCATGCGTGCACGGATGCGCGCCACGTCATCTGCGGTCAGATCCCTGCCGATGAGCGCCTTGCAGTAGATACCCTTGGCCAGGGAGTGCAGGAGCCGGATGCGCTTTCCGGGGAAGACATCGTAAAAGGCCTTGAGGAGGACGAGGGAGGCACTTTTCTGGTAGATGCGTCGGCCCTCGATGGAGTGCATGGTCAGCGGGACGAGTTCGCAGTCTTCACTCAGGATTGTTGAGAGGGCGCAGGGACGGTTGTCCCGGCGCACGGCGACTGTCCAGGGTGGAATTTCAAAACGTCCTGACTTGATGATTTCAAGAATGCTCTTTCCTGGTTCCATCTCTACTGATGCCTGTCCGAAAAAGCGAATATTCATCCACGTCTCCATCGTGCTGGTTGTGACGGACAGTCTACCAGACGCAGTAATGCATGACAAGGACTATTGTCAGAAGAGGGATGCGTGCATGCTCTGGGTCGGGTACATTCCACTCTCAGCCAGCCAGTCCCTGCTGTACGTTGAAAGCGTGCTGTGCCGGTCTCGGGAGAGTTCATCCTGTAAAGCTGTGGACAAATATTGTCAGGTGTGGTGCATCAGGGGATGGCTTCCAGCCTGTGATAGGATCCGTCACTCGTGATCCGGATGCTGCCCTCGCGGCCAGTGGCATGAACCGTCATCCCGGCCCGGCGCCAGACCCGCAGACAGTCCTCATGGGGAAGGCCGTGGCCGGCCGGATCGCCATCCCTGGCGCAGCTTGCGATGGCCCAGCGGGCACTCAGGCTGGAGATAAATGAATTGTGCAGTGAACCCCTGCTGCCGTGGTGGGGGATCTTGACTGCGTTGCAGCGCAGGTCAGACCCGCTTGCAACGAGTTCATCCAGCCCTTCAGTTTCCATATCACCAGTCAAGAGCATGCGAAAATCCCGGTAGCAGAGCATCAGCACGATGGAGTTGTTGTTGGCATCGGATGCTGTTCCACGCAGGAGAGGTGCGGGCGGCCAGAGGACGTCCAGCCATGCCCCGCCCCCGATTTCGATCCGGTCTCCCCGGCGGGCGATCTGCATCCTGACTCCCCGGGTGACAGCGTGATACAGCCCCTCCTGAGCCCGGGAGTCGTGTTCAAGGCCGCTGTCGTACACGAGGCTGGTTCGCGTGAGGAGCAAGGGGAAATTTCCAATATGATCATCATGGGGATGCGTCGCAATAAAGCGGGCTATCCTGAGCGGTACTCCGGCCAATGCTTTTCTCGCGGTTGCGGATGCGCCGTCGCCGCAGTCAACCAGTGTGACTTCGCCTGTGGGAGAGCGGATCTCTGTCATGTCGCCATGACCGACATTGTGTACGGTTATGCTCAGGGTACCCGGTTGCTGATTGCTGCCCAGATCGGGTACGAAGAGAAGAACAGCAGCAAGGGCCAGGGCCAGACGGCAGAATACAGTACGCATACTCCCTCCTGAAGAAACAGATGTTTAATCAGAAGTACGCACGGCCTGCCGGTAAAAATTCCGCCTACAGTGAGCGGACTGAGGGGGGCAGGGCCCCGATCGCTGCCTCATACAGTTCACGTTCGTGCTGCATGGCCGGGGTCCAGGAAGCGATACTGCGCACGAGCCGGGGTGTCAGGCTGCGGCGCCGACTGGCCCGCCATGTCAGTCCTGACAATTGGTCAAGCAGCCTGTCAGCAGCGACGGCTGTCCCTTCAGCCGGAGCATGCAGGAGGATGCCGATACACTGGCCTGATTCGAGGCGGGCGACCGCATCGACTGTACGCATGGCCGAATCAATATGGCGGATCAGTTCTTCCTGGAGTCTCGTGACCGATCGTTTTGGGAGGGATCTTCGGAGTACGGCAAAGTCATCGATCCCGATAATCAGCAGGG
>JAKPMW010000124.1 GCA_029548715.1 Spirochaetota bacterium
CTTTTAATATATAACGAATTCATGACATCAACCCGACCCCACGCTCCAACAATAACAGATCCTACTGGGTCGAATTTAATCTCACTCTGATTTATGTTGGCTACAAGTATTTGTACATTGTATGTCCCTATCATTTCTTCATGAATTGTCTTGTCTTGAAAGCTGATTTTGGTATTCCCGATGTCATCAATCCAAGGCGTAATCATTTTATATAGTTTTTCAATCTGTTCTTTCCACTGCTTTAACTGTGTATCCCAATCAATTTTGGTAATGTTTGGTTTTTTTTCTTGGATGATCTTTTTTAGTTTGTTAATGTCCATGCTTCGCTCCAGTCGTTGCCTTTTGGGATATTGACCAATTATAGTCAATATATTGAATTTTTTTCGTTTGTGATGTACAACTCTCGTGCATCTATTGGCTTTCTGAGTCACTGTTCGAACTGTTGGTTATAACTTTCTTATATCGTTTGTTGGCCATTCACTCCCCCTCCACAATCCTGATCTCATCCTCCGTCAACCCGTACAGCTTGTAGACGAGCTGGTCGATTTGGCGGTCGATTCCTTGAATACGTATTTCTGTGGCTTTGTGTGGTGAAGAAGTTGATAATGATACTTCCTGTTTTGCTGAAACTAAATTATCAACGAGAGATGATAAGCGTTGTTGATCTACTTCCGAAACATTAGGCAGTGGCATGATTTTCAAATATTGGTATTTCCACCTATAAAAACCACCGCGGATAGAAGAACTTATCGTTCCAAATACATACGTCCAAATGTTGGAATTCAGTAGTCCGAGCAGCCAGCGCTCGTCAGAATCAATGATAAAGGAGGTTGTGTCACCATACCATCCATTGCTATCAATGATAAATTGGCCTTGTGTCGCGATTTCTGCGTACATAATTTTTGTGGTTTCAAAAACATCATAATAGTCGCAAGCCCGCAGCTCCCACCAATAGTCCCCTTTGTCGCAGCGCTTTTTGGCGGCAACCTCGAACGGTTCAAGCCAGCGTGCAATCGCCGGATATGTTGAGCATAGATTTGTCCATGCGTTTTTGTCATTCCAGCCCTGTTGCGCTGTCCAGCCTTTTGGGAAAAAAATCAGCCATTTGTTTGAAGTTGGTGGCGCATACCGCTTGATGTCACGCCCGGCAAGAAACGGCTTGAGAATTTCGGCACTCTTCGGGTCTTCGGCTACAAGCCTGTTTTTTGTCCCGGTGTCAATCACAAAGGCTTCATTGAGTCCTGTCTTGATACCATAGTAGATCTTTCCGTTTACATACTCTCCCAGTGGCTTTCCAGCAGAACGGATTTTTTGCATCAGATTTATTTTTCTCTCATCCATCAGCATCCAGCCATCATCGGAAAGGCTTGCGGCTGTCATTGTGAAAAACTTTGCTGACAGGTACCCGGCCAGATCATTCGGCGTGAGTTCTTCGACATTGGCCGCGAAGAAGGTTTGACCCTTTTTGTCCCGCTCGACAATGATGATGCAGGGATAGGTTGTTGCATCCTTGAAGACTGGAAGGTCGCCAAAATCAATGACCTTGTCCAGTCCGGCCGATTTCATCCACGCACGAAGCGGTCCGCCATAGTTGGCCCTCATCCACTTGTTGGCGACGATGATCCCGAATCGGCCATGGGATGCGAGCAGGGTTATGCCTCGCTCGAAGAAATACGAATACAGGTCTGCCATCCCGTGATAGACCTTGTACCGCTTCTCGAAGTAGGGCTTTGATTCGCCCAGCATCTCTTGACGCACATACGGCGGGTTGCCGATCACGCAATCAAACCCGCCGGCCTTGAACACCTCGGGGAAGGACGCCTTCCAGTCGAACACGTTGATCCGGACAAGGTCCTCGTCAGGGAAGAGGCCCATGTCCTTGTCGTCGTAAAAATCGGGACCGATCAGGCTGTTGCCGCACTTGATGTTGGCGTCCAGTTTGGGGAGGATCTTTTCGTGGGCCAGGGCAAGCTGGACCTGCCCGCCCGCCATACCTTCGCCTTCAAGCAGCTTGAGATAGAGGGAGAGCTTGGTGACTTCGACAGCCTGGGCGTCGATGTCCACCCCGTAGATGGAGTCGGTCAGGATCTTGCGTTTTTCGGCCAGGGTCAGGCGGTATTCGCCCCGGTCCTTTTCGATGATACGCTTGTCCCGAATGGCCGCCTTTTTGGCTTCGGGTGTCCTTGTGTACTGGTCGAAGTACCACCTGAGCAGGTAGTCGTAGGCCCCGATCAAAAACGATCCCGACCCGCAGGCAGGGTCAACAATGGTCAGGGCTGCGGCTTCCTTGGGTGTCCTGCCTTCCAGTTTGACACCGACCGTTTCCTTGACGATGTACTCTACAATGTATTGCGGGGTGTAGTAGACACCGCCGGCCTTGCGGACTTCGGGCTTTTCTTCGACGACAGCCTTGTGCCGTTTATCGCCACCCTCGATCCTGACTGTCTTCCCGAGGAACTGTTCGTAGGCGGCCCCGAGGATTTCGAGGGGCATGACCGAGAACTCGTAGGGACAGTCCGGAAAGTACATGCTCTTGATGATGTCCGAGAGGACCTTGTCGTCGATCTGGACGGACTCAAGCATTTCGTTTTTCTCAAACAGTTCGCTGTTGTACTTGATCCGGGCCGTCTCGAATACTTCCATCAGTGCGGTATACGCACCCTTTGTAGCACCAGCCTCATGGAGCATCCGTTCCCGCTCGGCCCCACGGTCTTCGGCAAAGCGGAGGAACACAAGCCGGTCAATGATCCGCTGCACTGCGAGGTTCAAGTCCCGCACCGTGATGGCGAGGTTGCGCATGGCAATGTTTTTGGCAAGATTCTCCCGCCAATCAGAGATGAGGGCCAAGAACTCCTTGTCCATCTCGCTCGTGCCACGCTTAGTGTTTGTGGATGCCCAGGTGTCAAAACTCCCGGACTCGATGGCTTCCTTCGAGAAGATGCTTTTGATGAAGTCAAAGGTTGTCGGATAGTCCTTGCCCTCGTATGTGCAGGGCTTCAGGTAGTCCCGAAAGGTGCAGTAAAAGATCCTGGCCGTTGAAGCCTTGTCCTTTTTGTCCGGCTTGACCCGGGTGTCAAAGATCGAAAACTCCTCAAAATCAGTCAGGATCCCAAGAGACAACTTCGCAGAAAACGAGTATCGGCGAAGCTGGAGGGAGGGGGCAATGTCATCATGCAGGTTGACTGATGGTTTTTTTGCCTCGACAAAATACTTCTTCGCGCCGCCAACACGAAAGCAATAGTCTGGCGCCTTCTGGTGCCCATCGACCTCGACCGAATCTTCCCGGACAACATCCCGGTATTGCTCGGCCTTCCCGGCATCGTTGCGGACATCCCAGCCTGTCAGCTCGAAAAACTTGTCGATGTAGTCAACCCGGACCGACGCTTCCTTGTAGCCAGAGGCTTTGTATTGTTCAAGGTTGGCTTCGAAGCGGTCAACAAGGTTTTGCAGACTGTCGTACACGGAAGGTGTTTTTGGCATTGTGGGGAAGCTCCGTATTGATGGCATGGCCTGTATTCTATCATGCAATATACTGATTGTACAGTCATGAATTGCAGCAGGAAAAAGACCACCGTATCATGTCGCGATGAAACGGGGTTGGTCGTAATGGCGTCGAATGACAATCGGGAAATTGTGCGGTGGTGGCCTCTGCCGGTTGTGGCACGTGACGGATTTACTTGCAAGCCATTTTGCAGATCATAAGCTTTTCAAAATCATGCAAAATTTCAATCTCCCTGATTTCAAAAATGCATGGTTTTGATTTTCCGACATTTTTTGTCAAGCGAAACCTTTCCCTGGTTTCTTCATTGATATCCAGCGCATATATCATGTCGATGTGTTTTTCGGGAAAATAGAGCGTTGCCTGCATGAAATCCTTCCAGGCTGACATCCAGACTATGGTTCTTTTCTTCTTTTGTACCTTGCAGAGCCAGGCCTTGCCATCGTGATAATAGCGCCACTCCCAGGTCATCCCATGTTTTGCGAATAGTTCAAGCAATTCCTTGTAGGCCCGAAATGATTCGCGCAAGATTGGCTTGAGGACGGTGTCATCCGGAAATACGTCAGCATCACGCAACTCAATAGTGTTGATTGTTTCCACAGCATCCCCCTGGATTGTCATGATACAGATGTTCTATATATATCAAATACTTGAATATGCGTCCATTCCGCATGCTCTCAGGCAGGGTGTATACTCATCTCTGTCAGGAGGCTTGTATGCGATACTGGGTACGGTTGGCGCTGGCTGGTGCGCTGGTGATGGTTGCGGCCTGCGGGGCGCAGGGGACGCATGCCCGGGTGGTTCAGACCGGGCCTGCAACGGATCCTGCCCGACTGGCTGGCGCTGAATATTCGCTCAGCATCAAGGCCTACAGGGATAAAAACTGGCCGGTCGCGCTGGTGCATATCCAGCGCGCCCTGGCCCTTGCTCCTGACAATCAGGACTACCGGTACTGGAAGGGCATCATCCTCTACCAGCAGGCGGACTACCCGGCTGCTCTTTCCACACTGGACGCCCTGCCCTTGTCCTATGCCTGGTATCCCGCACGCTGGTACCAGACCGAATCCGCCCTGCGGACCGCACGCACCAACGAGGCCCTGGCGCTCATCGAGCGTGTGCTCGCCCTTCCCGATGATGCTGCCAAAAACCAGCGTCATATCTATGACCTGCTCTGGCGTACCCTGGGGCGGCTTGCGCCCGGCGATCCGCGCCGCATGCAGACCACGCTGCGCCATGAGGCCAACTGGCTGGCCCGGGTTCCGTTTCAGGCCCCCGAACACGATGCCTCCATGTACTGGCTGGCCCGGATCAGGCTGGATGAGGCGGTGCGCCTGGCGCGACTGGGAACAGGCGCCGGACAGGGGGTTGATGACAATTTCACGCGGGGGCTTGCGCTCCGCAGTCGGGCCGGACGGTATACAAAGGATCTCGATCCGACCCTCGTGGCCCGGGCCCTGCTTGAACAAAGGCAATTCGCCAAGGCGATAGATCTGGTCAGCAAAATACCTTCGAGCGAGCATCCTTCGGCCCGGGGGTGGACCTTGACCGCGGCCTGGCTTGGGCTGGGCCGGACCAACGAGGCCGCCCGGGCGGTCGAGGAGAGTCTCACACGGCCGATCCAGGCCGGCTGGCAGGCGGCACTCTATACAAGCTGGATCCAGACACAGACCGCCCTGGTGCGGATCAATGCCGAAAAACCGGCGGCGCCTGCCGGGGAGCTCGACGGACTGGAGGCCGGGGCCTTGCAGGCTGCGGCTGTCCTGGCCTCACGCGAGCGCGAAATTTTTGACTGGTGCCGGAACACAAGCTGGGAGCATGCCCCCTGGGCCCGCTACGTGATCGCCTGGGCCTGGGCCCGGGCGGCCGAGGTAGCCCTGGTACGCGGGGATGCAGGGGCAGCCGCCCGCTGGTACGGCCGGGCCGAGGGTCTGGTAGCCCAGGGGATCGGGCAATACGAGGCCAATCTCAACCGCACGACCCTGGCGCACTATCGCCGGGCGGCCGAATTTTGGCAGACCAGGCGGGAGCGAATCAAGGCGGATACGGTCCGTTACCGCATGCTGGCCTGGGTATTTGCCGGTCAGGAGGATGGTCGTCCTGTGACACCCGGGCGACAGGCGGCCCTGGCCCGTTTTCTTTCGCGGGGGCTGGCCCAGTTGTCAGCCTTCTTTTTTTATGCCAGTAATGGACGCTTGCTTGTCGAATACGAGGTGTTCATCCGGCCGGAGGGGATACCCGCCTACCGCAACGGGGTCTGGCAGCCGGTGGAGCGCGATGCCACTGGCAAACCCTTTGCGTCCGTCAACTATGTCGAACCGGACATGGACAGTCTGGGCCCGCTTAAAAACGAACTCTTTTCGCCAGCAAACCGTGACCGGGATGCCTTTGTCTTTTTGTATCCCGGGACCAGCAGTGAGCCCTCATCCGAAAAACTGGCCGGGGCAACGGCCGGTTTTTTCCATCCCTTTGGGAACGGGCCTACCGGTGGAGGCAAGCGGGCCAGGATCAATGCCCGCTTTGCCATGGCGGGTGTGATGGCCAGCGGAATGATCCACGAGATGTTTCATCATATCGAGGATCTCTACCGGGACAGATTCAGCTTTGTCAAGCACGTCTACAAGCAGGACTACCGCCATCTCTGGCCGGCCTGGTACCGTGGAACGGGCGAGATCGACTATTACTACGAAATCTTCAGGCGGATTCTCAACCCGGCCGGGTTTGGCCCCATGCTGATGCGGGAGCGCTGAGCGTCAGGGTTCAAGGATGTAGGGCTTTTTCATGATGGGGATGATGCGCAGGTCACGCACCCTGAGAAAGACCCTGCCCGGGGTAAAGAGGGCATCCCCGACCGAATGGGTCGGGTTGCGCGAGATGGCGGACCATTCCCGTTGTGCCATTGCCGGCGGTGCAAGTTGTGCCGGAAAAAGCTGCAGGCTTTGGGGATGGACCCTGAAGCGGCCCTCGGCGTAATAATCCGGGATGATGCTGATTCCCAGCCAGGTCCCGGCCTGTGGACTGGCCCGGGTGATGCGTTTCATGACGACAGGCATGGAGATGCGCTGCTTCCCGTGCAGGGCGGTGCAGAGGGCATCCGGGTGGGCTGTGGCAATCCGTGCGTCACGGGGCTGCAATTCATTGATGGCGCTGATGATGGCATCTCCCAGGCTGCTTTGTACTTCGCGGATCCGGATTCCCTGCCGGCCGCTTCGTCCCAGGATCGCAATGGATTCGTCAATCGTCCCTGCCCTGAAACGGCGGCTCCCTCCTGCCGGTTCACGCAGGCCGGCATAATAGCGTTTCCAGTTGCGCTCGGGAATATCGTGGGTCATGCGCAGGAGGGTGCGGTCCCTGAGGACACAAGCCCTGTCCAGACCGGCCTGGTCCCGATAGCGGACAAGATATTCGGGGATAAAACTGTGCCCCCGGCTACGCTCGGCGAGGATCTTGAGGGCGCGATGGGTTTCGGTCGAAGCGCCATCGGCCGGAACCGTGATCAGCCTGATCCCGGGCCCGCTGAGCTGTTCAAGTTGATGATAGCCTGTGGAAATGCCTCCATTGGTATAGAGGACAGCGTAGCGGGTGGCACCGGCCCGCCAGGTGATGGAGTGTGCCAGACGCTGGATGACGGCATCAAGCGGAACGTCT
>JAKPMW010000145.1 GCA_029548715.1 Spirochaetota bacterium
GAAGGGCATCATTGCCCACCGCAAAAGCAGTCGCAGGCCAAAAGAGATCATCCAGTGATGGAATGCGCCAGGCGGTCCCTGCATTGGCACTCAGCCGGACCCCTCTGGCAAGCTGCAGGCTGGCACCCATGGCCGGCGAAAGACGGGACGCAAAGCCCCCGGTTCCTTCGGCTCTCAGGGCAGCATTGATACTCCAGTCTTCTCCCCTGTATCCTACATCACTGTAGATAGCCAGTGAACTCCGCGTCCGTCGGCCTGTCGTGTCCGTCCCACCCGCAACAAGGGCGTCCAGTGCTGCCGTCTGCCCCTCAAGGCCTGCCCTCAGTTCAAACCCTTGCCCATTCGCAATGGCCCAGACTGCGGAAACACCGGCCTGCCCGAGATCGTAGCGATCCTCCCGGGCATAGAGCGCAAAATCCCTGTACTGGCGCTGCCGGGTACTGGCAGAGACTGTCACAGAGACTTCATCCCCCTCAGCCAGCAGGGATGAGGCTGAAGACTGGACCCGGCCCGCAAATGTCCTGTCCCGCATGGCTGCACGGATGGTTGGAAAATCGATTGTCCCCGGGACACCAGCGTCCCGCTCAAGGTATTCACCCGAAAAGGTCAGCCCCAGGACCTCGCCGGAGATGCGCAGTCTCCAGTCGAGATACCCCGTATTGAGCGCACGCACCGGACTCCCGTCCAGTCTGGTTGACCCGTCAGGCTTTTCGGTCAACTGTCCCGGAAACAGCCAGCCGCCCTCGCTCTCATCACGCGCAAACGATATCCTGACACGGCCATTCGTCCAGGCCAGGGGGACCCGCAGCCGGAATATCGTTGTCCCGAAGGATGCCAGTCCGGCAGCGATGGACAGATCTTCCTGCCTTCCCTGCCGGGTCGTTACGAGGATCACACCACCCATGGCCCGGTCACCATAACGGGCCGAGGCGGCTCCCCGCAGGATTTCGACTCGCCTAACATCCATGATCGGGATCGAGTCAAGCGAGGCCGCATCCCGTGGAACCCCGTCTACCCGCAGCTGGATCCGGTCGGCCGATATTCCCCGGATAATGATCCCGCCGCTCCCCTCGCGGCCGCCCCGTTTCTCCACGCTCAGTCCGGGAACTCCCCTTGCGAGAGCATCACTCAAGGTGCGGGCACCACTTGCCCCAAGCTGTTTTCCCTCAAGTACCGTCACATCGGAAGACTCCGGAAGCTGTGCCCCCTCCCCAAACACCGTTACCTCAGGCAAGAGCGGCCCGGCCAGCAAAGGGTTTCCGGCCAGGAACCAGCCTGCAGCAAGCACAAGGCAGGCCTTCACCAGCAGACTCCGACCGCATCAATCTCTGTTGAAAACTCGCCCAGCACGCCGGCAGTCAATGAGACCGCGGTCGTCAGCCGGATATAGCGGATATTCGTCAGGCCGGACGCAGGCGGAATGCTCCCGTCTTCCGTGCGGGCCCAGTCCAGATCGATGGCATCTCCTCCGGCCCCCTGCACACCGGGAACCCGGGGCTCATCTGGGGTCCAGTATTCCGCAAGCGGAAGAACAGACGGCGTTGCATCCGCGTGCCCCCACAAGCCATCCAGGGGCAGTGAGGCATTGGTCCAGGACCAGCCCTCGCTGGTGGAGAGATTGCTGCAAAACGAAGTGGTCAGGTCGCAGCCCTCGAGCTCGAGTCTTGTCAGCTCACCGGCAGAGGGTGGCCAGGCCTGCTCATTCGTCTTCTGGTAGAGCACGCTCCTGCGCAGAGTCCCTGCAGCCCGACCTCCAAGAAGTGAGCCCTCGATCACCAGCCAGTCCATTCCGTCGCTGCTTACCTCAACAAGGGCCGGCTCGGCCCAACGCACACGCGGATCACCCCCGCGAAAGAGCGCATTTCCCCAGACGACAAAGTCAGGCCCCGGGCGATTGCGAATGGCGCGGGGCAGCACAACGCTCAGTGATCCGCCAAATCCGCCAAGCGTGACGACCTGCCCATCGGGCATACCGAGGGCCCGGGTCGGGTCACCATACTGGCGTACAAACTGGCCGGGGGCCGGGGTATAGGCATGAACCTGAACCGCAAATTCGCCACGCGGTACAACCGGGTCATCCGGCAGACCGGTAATCCCGGCGGACTGACCGTGACAGGATGCAATACCCAGCACAAGGGAAACAACAAGGACATAGTGCAGGACACACACAAGAGGGCCGGATATGGTCGGCATGATCCCTTCTTTCTTCCTCGAGAACAAAGGACATCCGATCAGCCGCAAGTTCCTGGCTTTGACAGTTGCGGGACAGCGAGGGAATTGCACCCTGCTTCCTTGACTGGCTGTCGGTATATTATCCGGTAAAGGTAGCCGTTTTTTGGAAAAAGATCACCCCCCTGAAGGATGCCATGCCCACCCACTTCGCCAGCCAGAAACATCAGCCTGTCAGGGCCTATGCCGCCCTCCTGCTCGTGGTTGTGCTCGCAGCCTGTGGACGCGGCAGCGATTCCGCCGCTCTTGTTCACGACGGCAGGGGTGTTGCCGTTACTGTCTCATCTCCTCTCAGCCGAATCGTTTCCACTGCGCCAAACATCACCGGCATCCTGCTTGGACTTGGCCAGGGACACAGGCTGGTGGGAATCAGCGATCAGTGCCCCCAGCCCGATCCCGCACGGCCCCTGCCCCGCCTGGGGGGATTAAGCGGCCCGGACGCCGAGCGCATCTCCTCCCTTTCCCCGGGGCTCCTGATTGCCTCGTATGAGGGAAATCCGCCCCAGTTGGCTGACTCGATGCGCGCCCTCGGGATTCCCCTCTATGTCGCCCGGATTGACTCCCTCAAGGCTCTCGAAAAAACAATGCTGGACCTTGAGCGCCTGGCCTGCGGAACCAACACCCAAAGCCTGTATCAGACATTGTCCAATATGCGATCAGAGATTGCCGGCCGCCTGAGAGGTGTCCGTGTCTTTTTGCAGATAGGAACCACCGCCGAAGCCTGGACGTTCGGCCGATCAACCCTGGTGCACGATGCCCTGCAGGCCGCCGGCGCCATTCACCTGGGCGCCCTCCGGCCCGGAACCTTCCCCCGGCTGGATGCAGAATCGATGGCCGCCCTCAGGCCGGATCTCGTCGTTCTCCTCTCGGGGCATAACCCTGCCCGCGACAGGGCCTTCTGGAAACGGCATGCCCCCCAGGCACGCATCCTGACACCACAGCCCGATCTGTTTGAACAGCCCGGTCCCTGGATCGCCAAAGCCATCCACGAGCTGGCCCGGCAATGAAGGCCCGCCATTTCCTCTGGCCCGCCCTGCCTCTGGTCCTGATCGGAGCCGTTTTTGCCGGAAGTACCGCTGTTTCTGCGGGTGACATCATCCGCGGACTGACCGGGTCCGGCGATGCGGCAGCCCAGGCAGCCCTGCGGACCGTCCTTGATTTCCGTCTCCCCGTCATCCTTCAGGCCTTTTTTGTCGGCGGGCTGCTCTCCATCTGCGGCGCCGCCCTGCAGGCCGTATTGCAAAATCCCCTGGCCGAGCCGTACATCCTCGGGACATCCAGCGGCGCCGCCTTCGGGGTTTCACTGGCCGGGGCCGTCGGACTGGCACCCTTTTTCTGGCCCCGGACGGCGCTTTCGTTCATCTGCGCCCTTGCGGCCTCGGCCCTCGTGATTGCCTCGGGCTGGCGCCGGGGCCGGGGCCTCTCACCCCTGGCCCTGATCCTTGGCGGGGTTGTCATCGGAGCCTTTTTGTCGGCAGCCACCGTTGCGGTCCAGTCCCTCCTGACCCCCTTTGAATTCCGTAACACCATCGGACTCCTGTTGGGAGGGTTTCGTGTCCTGCCCACTGAGGAGATCCTGCTGACCCTCCTCCCGGCCGGACTGGCAGGGCTCGTCATCCTCCTGCGAGCCCCGCTTTTGGACATCCTCTCCACCGGAATCACATCGGCCCGCTCCCTCGGCCTTGCGGCCGGTCGCGAACTGGCCCTGATCGTCTTTCTGGTCACCCTTGTGACGGCCCTGACCGTCCCACTGGCCGGAATCATCGGCTTTGTCGGACTGATCGCCCCCCATCTGATGCGCCTTGGCGGGCGGACCAGACACACGCGCCTGCTCCCGGCCGCCTTTGCCGCAGGCGGACTTGTCACCGTCATCGCCGACGCCATTGCCAGAGAGGCAGCAAGTCTGGGCCAACTCCCCGCCGGAGCTGTCACGGCCATACTGGGCGCCCCGCTGTTCATCATCCTTCTCAGGCGCTATGGGGGAATGCATGATCGAATGTAGCGACCTCGTCTGGAGGGCGGGCGGTTTTGTCCTCGGGCCACTCACATGCAGGATCGAACCCGGCTGTACCGCCATTATCGGTCCCAACGGTTCGGGGAAATCATCCCTCCTCTCCCTCATCAGCGGGAGTCTGCATCCCGCCGAGGGAATGATCCTGCTCAATGGCATGCGGCAGGACCGACAGCGACCCCGGGCCATGGCCGGTCTTGTTGCCCTCGCTCCCCAGATGCTCACTCCCCCGCCCGGATTGACACTGGCCGATTTTGTCACCCTGGGCCGCTATCGCTTTTCGGGAGGCTGGGGATACGGCATGTACGCCAGCCATACCAGCAGGGCTGCTGTCCGGCAGGCACTGGAAGAAGTCTCCCTTGCCCACAAGGCGGAGACGGAGCTGGCGGTTTTGTCAGGTGGGGAACAGCGTCTGGCCATTCTGGCTCGCGCCCTTGTCCAGGAAGCTGTCTGGACCCTGCTTGACGAGCCCGCCGGTTTTCTGGATTATGCCCACAATGCTGCCCTGCACGGATTACTCTCCCGCGTAAAAGCCCGTGGACGCAATCTCGTCCTGGTGACCCATGATGCCGATTTTGCGGCCGCCATTGCCGACCGGATCCTCTGTCTCAGGAATGGGCGCATCGTCTATCAGGGCGAAGGAAGGGATGCCGCCCGGCCTGATATCCTGCGGCCCATCTTTGAAACCGATTTTGAAACAACCGCCGAAGGAAGAATCCTCCCGTCCTGGCCGGTCAATATTCAAGAAACGTGATCCGGCAGCGGGAGAGCTTGCGGCAATAGTCGGCCTCGCCCTTTTTTTGCCGTGGCTTGTTGAAAATGTTTTCCAGCCCGGTAAAAATCATGAACCAGCCGCCCGGAGTCAAAATCACCTGCAGAAGATTTTTGAGGTATTCGTCAAGTCCCATCTGCGGAAGGGATGCGGCCGTAAACAGCACAACGACACTTGCCACGCTCAGCACCAGGCCCTCACGCCGCATCCGGCGAATGTCACGCTGAAGATGCGTGAGCTGACCCTGAAAAAACCCCTGGATCCGCTTGCGGATCAGGGTCTCGGTTTTTTCATCGCGAAAGGACTTCGGCATCAACAGGGTCAGTTCGAGCCCACCGCTCTTCTTGACCTGAATAACCTTGCGCACTGTGGCGATAAAGTCGTCGGAGATGGCCCGCTGGGCGTAGGGACGCGGGTCAAAATCGGAAAAGACGTCATCATACCCGTCAAGCCAGATGCTGACCTCCGAGCGGCGCAAGAGATCCCGGGTATCAAAGGCTTCTTCGGCAGAAAAGACTGGTTGCATGCCTGTAATCTACTCACCGCCCTGCCGGATAATCCCGGATTAAATTCTTTCCAATATACTTTTTGCACATCCTCCTGCGGTATGCGCACAACAGCATCCTCCGCCTTCCTATAAAGTATGTGGACTGCCATACGCCCATTTGCTACAGTAGAGTGTATCGGACGCGATGATGGAGGATGCCCGTGGAATTACGGCAGTATTTCGAGGGGAACGGCTATACGACGCCGGCAGACCGCAGACGGTCATTCGGCGACAGACTCTTCCTTGGCTCGCGGCTCTGGTTTTACCTCAAGTACATCGGCGTCCTCTCCGAGAGCCGGGGATTTGTCAAACGGAATGACTACGGGAACGACAACTGGGCCTGGACCTCGTGGGAGATTCTTGACATCGTCGAGCAGTGTGGCGGCCGGGTCGAGATCAGCGGCCTCGATTATCTGCGCTCGGTCCCCAAGCCCTTTGTGATCGTCGGCAATCACATGAGCACCCTCGAAACGCACATCCTCCCGGTCATGGTGCTTCCGATTGCGGACATGACCTTTGTCGTCAAAAAAAGCCTGACCACGCATTTTTACTTCGGACCGATCATGCGGGCCTGCCGCCCGATTGCCGTCACGCGCACCAATCCGCGTGAAGACCTCGTCACCGTCATGCAGGAGGGTCAGCGCATTTTGGGCGAAGGCCGCTCGCTGGCCATCTTCCCCCAGAGTACGCGCAACCGCATCTTTGATCCCTCGCAGTTCAACTCGTTAGGGGCAAAACTCGCCGAAAAGGCCGGCGTCCCCATCGTCCCCCTGGCACTCAAGACGGACTTTTGGGACAACGGCCGACTCTGCCGCGATATCGGCCCGATCCGGCGCGAGCGCACCGTCCATCTCGAGGTGGGCCAGCCCATCCTGCCAGGGACGTGTCCGGCCCGTGAGGCCCATGCACAGGTGGTCGCCTTTATCAGCGAACGCCTTACGTCCTGGGGAGGCGAGATTGCCGGCCCCGCTGGGGTGTGATTGTACCTTGTCGGTACACGGCTTTATTATCCCGGATTGTTCGCGCAATACTCTCCTCGCAAGCCGGTACTTCTCACCAAGTACCTGCTTTGTGCGGTCACACCCGACCCGATATCAGCAATACCTGCACACCATGCAGAAGGGAGGCGTTCCCGCCTCCCTTCTGCAGTCATTCTGTAATCCCTGCTGCTTAACGCCCGTCGTGTCTGCGGACATAGACCCTGCTCGTTACGCTGTCATACCAGGCCGCAAAAACCGCGCCCGGGGTGGCTACGATGGCCGGCCGGGCCCCAAGGGCAACACCGGTCGCTACCACGCTCCAGTCGGCCTTGTGGGCACTGACATCCGGACTTTGGGTCGCAAGCGGGCGCATATCGCTCATCCCGCCATACCACCCGTCGCAGACCAGTGAAGACGTACCAACCGGACCAACAGGGTACATGAACACCGGCTTGGTCCCATCCATCACGCAGGCGTCGGCCTGAGCCGAGTCAGGAGTACGAGACAGATTGACCTGTGATGAGTATGGCCATACCTTGCTGACCTTGAGCCAAGGCGCGGACGATATCCCGCCAAGTAGCACACCAGTCCCACTGACGTACATGTGTCTCAAAACAGCATTGTCCGGATACACCGAGGCCATGCTTGCTGCATTCGTTGCGTTGACCACATCCCAGTTATTCATCATCCCGTTGTCAACATAGACAACCCAGGGATTGCTACCATTAAGTGCAATCGTCGGGCTTGTGTGATTGATACCGTATGGCGAATGGTTCTTGATCTGGTGAAACGGACTTGCAGTAAAATCACACGACCATGTTTGCAAGTGATTGTATCCCGACACGGCACTGTTGAAGACGTACCAGAGCATGCCTCCGGCTGCCACTGCATCCAGCGAGGTCGGTGTCACTCCTGGTTGCGGAACATGACTGGCTGAAAAGCCACCATGCACATTAATAAACACGGTATCGTTATATTCGCGCAGCAGGAAGGCTTCAGTCGCATCTGCAGTGAGAGAAAAAACGCCTTTACTATTCGGCCAGCTATCCGAAGGATCTTCCCACATTTTTGTCGACAAATTATACCTCCGCAAGTATACCTGACCCGACAACATATGTGCCAGATACAGATGGGTTGCAGTGGCCGCCAGTTGAACCGTGCGTGCCGTATTTCCGCCCGTAATCGGTGGAGCAGCGTCAAACGCACCCACCTCATGCCAGGACCGCTCGAGATTGTAGTCCAGGACCGTATTGGGAAGTATGGCACCATCCAGGACTGCAGTCACTCCCGATACCGAAATCTGAACCGTCTTGAGAGGTCCTGTCCCGGCATCACTCCAGGCAAAGCAGGCATCGGGCATGCGGATCTTGAGGACATTTCCGGATCCTGTAAGATCGGATGATCCCACAGTGGCTGCCGCACTCATGGCAGTTCCGTCAACCGTGACAACCGCTCCCGAATAATTGATGTTTTCGCTTGCGATCAGTGTCACATAGGAAGCCGGTGTCACCAGACTGTTTTGTACAGGTGTATACCCGGTGAATCCAGGTGACGCCACTGTAGAAAACGTGAACGAATACCCGCCGCTGAGCATCCTGCCATCCGTCGTCCTGATGGCGGGAGAAAGGCTGACCGTACAGCTCACCCCACGCGGGAGAGTGTATCCGTTAAGAGTCAGTCGATACACATTTTTTTTAAGCAGGGAGTCAAAAACGACCGTGCCGCTCGTGGACAAGGACTGCGCCGCACCGCCCGCTGTCATGGATATCGTCGAAGTATTAAGCGTGCCCGTATCTATTGCCGCGTCAAAATCGATGCTGACGACCACCGTGGTTGACTGGCCGGTTGCATTCATCGCCGGGGTATGTTTGAGCACGATTGGCCCGGCGGACGAACCCCCTGTCCCTCCCGAGCTCGCTCCGCCCTGGGACGAACTTGATTCTTTCGACATGCTTGAGGGCGACTGGGAGGATGACGAGATGCAGGTGCTGCAGGACGTCCCTGACGCACTGGCCTGCAGAGAGGAGAGCGTCAGCGCTGCTTCGCCAAAAATATCCTCCTGCTGACAGGCAACGGTCACACACGCTGCAGCCAGAATCACCAGACACACCAGATATCTCATCAGCACCCTCCAGAGGCATAGACCGTCTCATCAACAAACATATTCCATTATCGGAGAATTTCTCATACCGGCTGCTCCGTCCGGCAGGTGAAAATCGCATCCCTCTCAGTCATCACAACTGTATACCGGCCATCCACCCGACGTGTGCGACCCGGCAAAACCACGCCGGGCGCACTGCACACAAAAAAAGAGGCCGTCCTTTTGGGACAGCCTCTTTTTGTCAGAGCGTAAAATGGCTCTGGGCTTCAGCCCTGCAGACGACGAACATTGACGGCCGTGGGACCCTTGGGACCCTGCTCGACATCGTACTCCACCGGCTCGCCCTCGCGCAGGTTGCGGAAACCTTCGCCGAGGATCTTCGTGTAGTGCACGAATACGTCCTTGTTGGACTCGTCGCAGATGAAACCGAAGCCCTTCTTCTCATTGAACCACTTTACTGTACCTTTGCTCATTGTGAAACAACTCCTGTTTTTTTATACACATCAGGCATGGCCGGACGCGGCGCGCCGCAGCGTACTTCCTGGTTGTGACCTTGTGATAGGGGACCCGGCAAGGCAGGCTGAATCAAAGTGCCGGAGCGTGAAAGAAAAATGCAGATAGCGAACCACCAATCTTGTACTCAAAGCAAGTATAACCAGTTTTCGGAAAAAAGCACGAAAAAGTTAACCGGAAACACTCCCCCCGTACTACCCGAACTCCAGCCGGAAAACTGCCTCTCACGGCTGATTTCGGACATTCTCCGTTGACGTATCTTCCTTGTCAAGAGAAAATGCAAATTCATCACTGCCTGCCCAGGGCAATATATGCAAGGAAAGTACCATGCATGAACAGACTGACATCGCCATCATTGGCGCAGGAATTGCCGGCATCAGTGCCGCTGCCTCCGCCATTCAGGCATACCCAGAGGCCAGCATCCTGATCGTATCCGATGAAGCCGGCCTTCCCTACAAGCGCACGACGCTCTCAAAAAAGCTGGCGGAGGGGGTTAGCGCCGAATCATTCAACCTGCCCCGGTTTACCGAAGAAATCCTGCCACTGGTCAGATACATCCCGGCCCTGCGGGTCACAGCCCTGGATACGATACAGCGAACCCTGACCACTGCCGATGGGTGGTCGATCGCTGCCAAAGCCATCATCCTGGCCTGCGGTTCGGCCCCCAGGATGCCCGCATGTGGCTGGCAACCCGCAGTCCTTCCATTTCGCACCAGAGAGGATGCCCTGACCCTCAGCCCGTTTCTTCAGCCAGGAGGGAAAATCCTTGTCGGAGGGGATGGCGTCCTGGCTGTTGAACTGGCCTGCCAGTGTTCACGGGCTGGCATGCAGGTCACGCTGGCGGGCAGAAACAGGCACATTCTTCAGCGCCAGTTTGACCAGGAGAGCGCGTCACGCCTTGAAGGCCTGCTCGGGCAGCATGCCATACACTGGCTCCCCGAAACCGATATCGACACGCTTGACCATGTTGACGGAAAACCTCTTCTGGCGCAAGACAATGCCTCTTTCGATTGCGCTGTCATCGCTGCCGGAGTCGTCCCCAGGGCCGGGCTGTTCCCGCACCCGGCTGGCATCCCGGTCGATCAGCATTGCCAGACCGGATTTGAGGGGATCTTTGCCGCCGGAGACTGTTCCACCCATGAGGGAGTTGTTACCACTCTCTGGCATCAGGCCGAGGCCCAGGGGAAAATCGCCGGACTGAATGCGGCAGCCAGTCTGAAGGGCTTGCCTCTTGCGTCATATACCATGCAGCCCCAGCGTGTCAAATGCCGCATCTTTGACTGCTTCACCTGGTCCTGCAGTCCGGGAGCAACACCTGATTCGGTGGAGATCATCAGCAGCGGTCCGATGTTCGTCAGGCTGCTGGATATTGATGGACACATGGCCGGTGCCACGGCAATCGGCATGCCCGAGGAGCTTGACGCCGGTCTCAGCGAGGCTGTGCGGGATGCATGGCCACTCGAGCAGGTCCGCAGCCTCTTTCGGTAGCAACGTCTTTACCGCACAGCCACGTCGGGCCACTGATGGAATTGTTTTTTTTCACTTTTGTGGTAGACTTCCTGCAGGCATACTCCGGGATGGTACATATGAAGATTACAGCAGTACTCATCGGGCTGGTCATTTGCTGTCTGCTGGCAGCGTGTTCGAGCGAAAAACCGCTTGAGCCGACAGACACCAACGCTCTTAAAGATCTTTTGGTCTCGACCCCTTCAGGGACACGAGCCATTTTTTCGAAATATGACTACTACATGGCAACCAACGTTTCGGGAGGCGGGACACTCGAAAACCTGGCGATGAACTCGGCTGCACTGACCTTTACCCGCTCGCATCGTGTCACTGTGACCGCCTGGTATCCCGATGCTTCGACTGTCGTGGCAAGCAACACCTTCCCGATTTCGGCCTCCGTCACTCTGCTGTTCAGCGGAAGCCCCGTCTACCACTTTACCAACACTCTCCGCATTCGTGCCTGGGATGAGGATGAAGCCCGGGAGGTCCTCAATGCCGAGTGGTAAGACGCGCCGAATCTGTCTTGTGGTTTTGTTACTGCTTGGATTAAGCCTGGCCGCAAAGGCCGCCCCCGCTCCGGGGACAAGCCCAAAGTATCCGATCACGTTTTCTCATCTGGCAGGCTGGCTCAAGGATCCCCGGCATTCACTCAATCTTTTTGAAGAAACGCTCAAAACCGATATGCTGGCCCTGCGCTACAACAATTACTGGTATGACAAACCATCGTACGTCCTCTGGGATAACGGCGCCGTCTACGAGGCCAACGTGCATCACATGACCTTTCAGGCCATGCTCTGGGGCCCGATCTTTACAACTGCAGTCTGGGAAGTCCCCATGCTGATGGGAGACGCCCTGCTGATCCTGGGTGGCGAAGAGCCGTTTTTGTACCAGATACCCATCAAGGTACTTGAAGCCAGCATGGAGGTGCACAACGAGCAGGCGAAGGAAAAAGTCCCCGTATCGGGTCTCTTCCGGATCAACGTCCTCTTCACGTCTGACCTGCTCTACCTCGAGCTCAAACGCTTCGGCAACTCAAGCTACGCCCGGACCGAAGAAGCCGTCATGGGCAACACCTACGCCGGACTCGCTTTCAAGATTCTCGAATCAAACTATTTCTTTGCCGGATTCAATTTTCTGCATGTCCCCCATATTGCAGGATGGGAGGGTTTTCTCAAGACGGCGGAAGGGTTCCGCGATGTCGAAGGTATTCCCACGTACAGTGACGGCAATGTCCTGTATGAGACACGGGCCAGGCTCTTCCTCTACAACAACCTGCTTGACATCATCCAGCTCAAGGCCCTGCTCAATATCGCCGGAAGCGAACTCTTTGACGCTCTCGGCCTGGGCATGAAATTTGACATCGCCAACCTGATCAACTTCGAACCAGTCCTCAGCTATCTCGCCCTGCTGGGCAAGTAGTCCTTTGACCTGAATGCCATCATCCGGGTTGACGATGCCCTCCATCTCGTCTACAACCATCATTTGGCCGTCAAGCCCTTTGTCCCCTTTGACTACATCAAGGCCGGCGCGATTGTCAACCTGATCATGGATCAGGACCAGTACGGAATGACCGCCTTCCAGCTTTCGGGGCACGCTGTCAGCTGGAAGGATGCCGAACGCGGACGGCAATACGGCGCAACCTGGGATGTGGGGTTCGAATTCCCCCTCTCCATCCGTGTCAAGTTCGGCATGTCGTTCAACATGGACGACACCATGCTCCTCGTCCCCTTTGCCTCCAACGAAAAGCTCTATTTCCTCAAACTTGAAATGGCCATGGACAACAACTTCGACTACCGCTTCAATCTGCGTCCGAGGAGGGCCCACTGATGAAACGCCTGACCCTTCTTGCCCTCCTCTGCATGCTGCTCCCGCTTTCCTCACTCGTTGCGGATGACGAGCGCGAACCGGACGAATCTTCCGCTTCATCATCAAGCTCACGCCGCTCGACCCGGACATACTCCAGCTCGTCAAGCCGAAGCAGGCAGTCATCCTACACCACCGCTGCACCCAAGACCTACGGGCTCTCGGATCAGGCCAGGGACTTTTTGCGCAATCCCGAAGGCCTGACCCTGGTCCTCGGTTTCGGAATGTACAGTTGGGCCGACCTCAACGCCGACACCCTGTCCTATTCGGGAACGGATGATATCCGCAAGCTCTTTGCCCAGCACGCTGACAACATGCTCGGTTTCCGCTTCGGCTTTGAGCTTGGAAAATCATTTGTCAACCTCAGGGTGGCACCGTATATCGG
Source organism: Spirochaetota bacterium (assembly GCA_029548715.1). Classification (GTDB taxonomy): domain Bacteria; phylum Spirochaetota; class JAGLSM01; order JAGLSM01; family JAKPMW01; genus JAKPMW01. Next base: position 12,908 of record JAKPMW010000145.1, read on the forward strand.
GGCGGACGCACTCTACATCGAAGCCGAAACAGGCCTGCACCTGCTCGATCCCCGGGCGATGAAAAGCGAAGTCCTTTTCGCCCAGTCGACGTTTTACTTCTGGGGCTCGATGCTCTCGTTCTCCAGGCCTGTCATCACGGCAGCCCAGGCATCCCAGTTTTCCGCTGACGACATCGAGCATTACAATGGTGGAAACGGGTTTACCGCCACAGGAATAGCCGTTGCCTTCCAGATAGGACTGCGCATCGGACCTGTTTCCATCATGGGCGGCTTTTTGGCTTCAGCCAGTGTGGTCCTGCCCGACCACCCCCTGGCTGCCCTTGGCTGGCTTGGGCCAAATATCCAGTTTGACGTCTTGCCCGGCTCAATGAGCATTTTCTTTGAAATGCGCCCCGAGCGCGGGATCCGCCAGCTAACCGCAGCATCCTGGGAAATCGGAACCCGTTTCTACTGGTAGGTATCCTGCCGGTCCAATAACTGGAGGCTGTCCACTCACGGACAGCCTTTTTTTATACAGTCCCATGCCTATCTTTTCCGGATGGAACCCTGGTTTGGCTACATCCTCCTGGCAATGGCCTGTTACGGCGGGATCGATTTTTTGCAAAAAGCTGCCGCCCTGGCTGACAGCCCGTCCCGTCTCGTTGTCCGCACGACAGCAATTGTTGTCGCCTTCATGTCCCTGGTTGCTGTCATCGCAAGCGGCAGTTCGTTTGCAGCGCTTGAGACCATCCTGCTCTATGCCGGGATCAACTCGACCTTTTTCGCCATCGGAAGCATGGCCCGTATCACCGCCCTCAAAAAAATCCCCGCCGCCTACGTCTTTCCCGTTACCAAGACCAGTGCAGTGCTTCTGATCCTGATTTCGGTCGTTGCTTTCGGCGATCAGCCTGATGTCTGGCAATGGACAGGAATCCTGCTTTCGATACTCCTTGTCCTCCTCGTCGCCCGCGGTATCTCCAGGCCCGGAAGCCAGCGGGATGAAGAGCGCTTTCCCCGCCAGGAACGTCTGTCCGGCTTTGTCCTCGCCCTGACCTCGGCAAGCTGTACCACCATCACGATTCTCGCGGGAAAATTCGCGTCCACCGAAGCCCCGCATGTATCATACATGTTTGTCTCATACAGTCTCGTCGTCATGCACACCTTTATCATCGAACGCATCTTTCTCAAGGACCAGAGACAGGCCCGCGATGCGGGTGCAAATCCGGGCGGTGATCCCCTCATCAACGGTGATGTCGCCGTGGCAAGCGGAGTCTGCAGCGAGCACCCGACGCAGAGGGCTGCCGCCGAAGAAACTGCGGGCAGCCTTCCTTCAGGCACTGATTCATGGGGAACAGAGTCCGGCCAACTCAAACCGCAACGCATCCGTTTTTGGGAGCGACATCCGCATGAGCGTTGCCGCACACGACGCGCCATCTGGTTTGGCGCAGGAATCGGGGCTCTCAATTTTTTCGGATACCTGTCAGTACTCTCCGCCTTTGCCGGTGGACCACTGGCCCTGATTCAGGGGATATCGTCAACATCATTTGTCATCCCCATTATCCTCTCGGCCATCGTATTCGGCGAACACCTTGACTGGAAAAAAACGGCCATCGTTGGCCTGGCCATTGTCTCAGTCATTCTTCAGCGGTAACGGCTCACGTGCGCTGTCAACCCACCCATGTTGACAGCCACACACGTTTCCCCGGCCTGTTGTCCCGGCCTTGACATTCGGTCAAGGCACGTACTATGCTTTTTCTGTAGTTTTTTGCGATAAAGGATTATCAATGCAGGCCCTTTCGCCATCCCCGGACCGTATTATCCCGGCTTCACCCCTGTCCTTTCCCCGGGTCATCTCTGTCGGGCGGGATGTGCCCGAGGGCCGTTTCCCTGTCTACGCCCGCTTTGCGCGCTATCTTGACATCCTGGCCGGCGATACGATCATTGGAATCACAACCATGCTGGAGGGTGAAGGCCCTTCTACCATAGTGGTATCCGCCCACTTGCCTGATTCGTGGACTGTGCTGGCCGACTCTGTCCTGATCACCCCGGATATGATCGAGTTCTGCGGAGTACGCTTTTCACGAGACACAGCGGCCGCCTGCCGCGAACAACCGCTCCTGCATCCCCTGGCACCACCCGAACACACCCTGTTGACAGCC
>JAKPMW010000154.1 GCA_029548715.1 Spirochaetota bacterium
CTCTTCGACCCAGGCGACAAGCCGGGCGTTTTTGGTCAGGGGCGTGGATCCCATTGTATGAAGCCTCCGGGTGGCTGCCCGTGCGGGCAGCGGAATTGTTTTGCAGAGTAGGCATCATACACCAGATGCAGCGCGAATGGAAGCCTGAATTTTTCGCGTGTGGGTATGTCCTGGATGCAGCCGTGTTTCACGCGGCAGTCACAGACAGGCCGGTACGCCTGATTGCACAAAAAGCGTACCTGTACACGCTTCAGTCCGGTCTTAGTCAGGTATAGCCTGGCTGCGGCCGGGCCTGACTGAGACCGGACACCGCCCGGCCGGTCTTGCCCCGCAGCCTCGATAAAGAATAGATTACAGGTATGAAACAGTACCTGCGTCTTTTCGGCATGATCGTGGTCTTCATTTCCGGCTGCGCCACATCAGAGGTCAGCGAGAAGGAACCGAACGATACCCTGGCAGCCGCTACGCCGGTTGAGCCTGGTCAGCGTGTCACTGGCGCTCTTGCCTCAGCCCGTGATCGGGATGCCATCCTGTTTCGGGCTGGGGAACGGCAGCTCGTCTCCTTCGAACTCAGTCATGAGCACGGGCATGATCTCGCGGTTGATGTGTATGTCGCAGGCAGGCACATCAAGACGATTGACTCATGGGCGGCCAGCACTTCCCGTGAAGGGCGCAAGCCGGCTGCAAGACCAGGTGGCCCGGCCATCGAAAATGCCGCCCTGATCGACACCCGGGGGCAGGACTGCATTCTCGTGGTTCATGCAGTCGGGAAGACGGGAGCCTGGCCTGCTGCCTGGGTCCTGACGACCAGTTTCAGGGTCCGGGATGGTCTTTCAGAACACGAGCCGAATGACGACATTGCCAGTGCCATGTTTCTGGTCGAGGGGCGTCCGGTTGAAGGGCGCTATTCACCCCTCTACCATGCCCGGATGCCGGGGGGACTTGAGCGCGATGTCTACGCCTGGGTCAACGATTCGACCAACCGGGTCCTGCTTGAGATAGAGGTCAGCGGGGTGCCCGATGTAAATCCCGTTATCGATATTCTCGATGATATCGGCCGGGTGCGGAAAACGATTGATGCACGGGGGATGCATCTTGGGGAACAGAGTGGTCCCCTGGGAATGGTCGCAGCGGCAACCTGTTATTTTGCGGTGCGCAACGATATCCCCGGCCTGGGAAATTTCCGTGTCCCCTATACCGTGTTTGTCAAGTCCCGGCCGGCTGGCTCTGCGGAGGAATTCGAGCCGAATGATTCCATCCAGACTGCCACCCGACTGGTTCCCGGTGAGGAGTTCCGGGCTGCCATCCATCCTGCAGGAGATACAGACTGGTATTTCCTTCCCGCGCCCCAGGCAGGACGGTACACCCTTTCGGTTCGCGTTTCGCCATCCGAGGGACTGGACCCTGTACTCGATATCATGGACCATGAGGGGCGTCCCCTTGTTACCCGGAATGATGCGGGTCCGGGCAAGGCGGAGCATGTTCCCAATTATGGTTTTGCCGCCCCGGGCAAGCGGGGTCTTGTGATTCGTGTTCGTTCGAAGGAGGCAGGCTCTGCCGGTCAGTACATCCTTGCCGCGTCGCTCTATCCGGCCGGACCGTTTGCCGAATTCGAACCCAACGATACTCCGGCCGCTGCCAACAGGGTTCAGGCGGGAGTCGAGATCCGTGGTTTTCTCTTTCCGGCCGGGGACCGGGACTGGCTGGAGATGGAGTTTCCCGCCCGGGGGTCTGCTGCGATCCGCCTGGCAGCACCCGCAGGGGTCAGGGCATCCCTGGTCTGCACTGATTCTGAAAACCGTGTTTTGGGCCGGGTCGAGGCCGGGAGTGGGGATGTCCGGCTGAATGTTGGCATTCCATCCCGCGGGCGGTACCGGATCGGGCTTGCCGCTGAGGGGGCGGGGAATCCGAGGGACCCCTGGATTCTTGACGCAGCGTTTTCGCCCGGAGATTGACGAGTACAACAGGGAGGCCTGGAAAGAGTATGCATCCGATTCGCAGATTCCGTATTGCCCGCTGGTACAACAAGGTACTGATCCTGGGTGGACTGGCAGTGCTCCTGCCCGTGCTGTTTATGGCGGCCCTCTTTATCCTCTCCTGGCTGCGCTGGGAGAGTGAGCGGGATGATCTTGTCGCCAATGTCGATCATTACTACAACTACATTCGCGCGGCCGAGAGCCGCCACGAAAAAGTGGTCTTTGATTCCAAAAAGGGGAGCATCCCCACACGGATCTTCGACCGGAACAACGTCCTGATCGGGGAGTTCATGACTGACCGCAAGGAGGTGGTTCCTTCGCGCGAGATCCCGGTCATCCTCAAAAAGGCCGTCATGGCAATGGAGGATACCGAGTTTTATGAGCATAATGGCATCAATCTCAGACGTATCCTGCATGCGCTGATCGAAAACATCGTTTCCAGCCGGACCATTGGCGGGTCGACGATTACCCAGCAGCTTGCAAAGCTGCTCTTTACCAACCGCGAGCAGACCCTCCAGCGCAAGGTCTTCGAGTTTTTCGGGGCCAAGGAACTTGAGAGCAAATTTTCAAAGGATGACATC
>JAKPMW010000181.1 GCA_029548715.1 Spirochaetota bacterium
ATGGCTATCTTCCCGTTAAAGGCGTAGACCTCATCCGACCAGGCCTGGGCAAAGCGCCAGGTGACGCTCTGGCCGATCCCCCCGGCCGGGACAGCCCAGGCAGTCCCGGGCAAAAAATCATGCAGGTTGGCCGGTCCGTAGCTGCTGCCGGAGGCGGCCGGAAGGAATGCAGAAGCGGTAACGGGCCCGAGCCGGCCAAACCACATGCTGTTGGCCTCTTCGGCAAAAAAATCGGCGGCCTTGTGGATCTCGGGCCGGATCTCCGGCAAAGGTGGCTGTTGCTGGGCAAACGACATAACTGGCAGGCAAGACAGAAAACCATACACAGGCTGTATTTCATGACAATCCCCCAATCTGGACGATGCAAGATACGACAAGTTTTCCCTTTAATCGTTACACACCCGCATTCCGGCGATTTCTTGACAGGTGCCTGCAAATGCGTGCATAGTACTTGACATGGGTGAGGACCGGACACTGCACAGCACGGAGGAAGATGCCCCGGGTGGTATTCTCGGGACATACGTTCCTGCGCGGCATGATCAAGTCACTGCCCGCAGCAGGCCGGAAGATGCCTCCGCCGTGTGTTTCCGGTCGTGCCGGAAACACAACCATCGGACCCGAATGCTGCCTCCGATGATACGTCTCCTGATACTTGCCGTAATCCTCCCAGCCCTGTCTGCATCCCTGTCTGCCGACCCAAGACCACTCCGGATCGGCATCGACCGCTCGGCCGCCCCGATGGAGTTTGAGCGCGACGGGGCGCCCGCAGGCTTTAATGTAGACATGATCAGGGCAATGGCCAGACGGGCCGGCATTGAGGTTGAATTCCAGTTTCTCGAATGGACCACCGTCCTCGAATCCATAAAATCAGAAAAGCTCGATATCATGTTTGCCATGAAGACGCCCGAGCGGGAAAAAACGTACCGCTTTGGCAGGCCCTTTCTTGATATCAGCGTTCGCATCTTCGTGCGAGAGGATGTCTTCGGGATCTCCGGCCTAGCTGACCTTGAAGGGCGGACGGTCGCCGTCATCCGGGGATTTGCCTGTCATGATGCACTCCTCGAAAGCGGACTGAGCTATCGCATCGTGCCGGTTGAGGATGTTCCCCAGGCCCTGGATCTGCTGGCCAACGGGGATGTCTTTGCCTTTGTCGGCCAGTACCATCTGGCAAAATATGCCCTGCAGCAGAAGGCAAGGCCGGTCAAGATCATCGGAGACGCGGTGCAAACGACTCCCTTTTGCCTGGCCAGCCATGCCGGAGCAGCCCCCCTCATCAACCGGCTGGACAAGGCCCTCTCATCCATGCAGCAGGACGGGGAATACGCCCGAATCTATGAACGCTGGTACGGAAGTGCATCACTCGACCAGGGAGGCTGGTCCCAAAACGCATTGCTGACCCTTGTGATCTTTCTCTCGGTTGTTGCCCTGCTGGTCGCTTGGAGCCTGACCCTCCGCCAGCAGATCAGGCACCGTACCCGCGAGCTCTACACGAACCTTGAAAAATTCCGCAAGTTTACCGATCGCGCACCCTTCCCCGTCGCCATCGTCAATGGTGAGCAGATCGAATACCTCAACCCGCAGTTCAGCAAGACCTTCGGGTACAGCCTTGATGACATCCCCGATTGCAATACCTGGTTTACCACCGTCTATCCCGACTCGCACTACCGCAGCTCGGTCATGACCGAGTGGTCAAAATATGTCAGCGAAAAAATCGATATCCATGAAAACCCGAAGGTCTTTGATCTTGTCACCCGCAGCGGCCAAAAAGTGACAGCGGAATTCCGCATGCTGCATCTGGATGACGGCCGGATCATCATGATCATCGAGGACGTAACCCTCCAGCGCCGGCTCGAGGAAGAACGCCTCCGCCAGCAGCAGATCGAATCCATCTCGCTTCTGGCCGGCGGCATTGCCCACGATTTCAACAACATCCTCATGCATCTGATCGGGCACATCAACCTGATGCAGATGGGAGACGGCCTGACCCCTGACCAGGATGAGAGCCTGACTGCCATGGAACGCTCAATCCTGCGGGCACGCGGGATCACCGGGCAGCTTTTGACCTTCTCGAGAGGCGGTGCCCCGGTCAAAAAGATTCAGTCCATTGCACCGCTGATCCGGGAGAGCATCGACTTTGTCCTGCACGGCTCAAACTGTACCGCGGATATCGCTATCCAGCCTGACCTGCCCGAGCTGGATATTGACGGCGGGCAGATCAGCCAGACCATCAACAATCTTGTCATCAATGCGGCACAGGCCATGCCGCAGGG
>JAKPMW010000184.1 GCA_029548715.1 Spirochaetota bacterium
CGTGCCGCAAGCAGAGGCTACCCGGCGGCAGAATTCCTGATCCCTGACAGGCCGGCACGGCGCACAGGGGGCGGGGTCGGGCCTGAGCTGCATTGTCCGAAAGCATGATGAAACAGTGGTGCCTGTCAGGGAGAGCGATTACTGCGTCGCTCTCCCTGAGTCTGTCCCCGCCAGTCAAAAGGCTGGCATCTCGATGCGTATCGCCCTGCCATCCGTCGGCAGGTTTTCAGCCCTGGCCTGATCAGCAACCGGGCCGCGCGAGGTCCAGTAGCCCGTTTTCAGGGTCGTGAAAGAATCCCGGGTGCGGTACGAGAGCTGCCAGGCGGTGGTTCCGGGTTGGGCCGCGATGATAAAGTCAAAGGCCAGTCTTGATCCACCGCGGGCAATCCGGTATGTTGCCGCAACACGCCAGTCCGTCCAGCGTCCTTCCCTGTACTCTCGCACGCAGAGCTCGTAGGAAAACCCTTCCTGTGCTGTGACGATGCCAGGGCCAATCACCATTCCCTGAAAGCGTTTTCCACCTGTCAGTTCGATTGAAACGCCAGACTGCAGATCTTTGGGACGCAGCCCCTTCCGGCCTGCGAATTCGCCTTGCAGTCCCTCTTTTGTCAGCCACCAGCGCGGGGTGACCGGGGTGTACCGTGTGGCTCCACGGGGCTCCTGTGCGGCGTAGGCCATCAGAAAGAGTTCTTCCTGGGCATCCTGCAGTGTCAGCAGCACATTTGTCTTTGAGACGCGTGGGGGCAGATCGGTCGAGCTGTTGACAAGGAGGTCTCCCTTTGCGTTGCGGAGCATGTAGTGGACACGTGTGCCGATTGTCGGGTCGAGGACTTTTGGATCCACGGACAGTGTGAGTCTCGCTGTCCGGGCTGGAATCAGTTCAAGCCGGATGGTATTGTCCTTCCCTGCCTGACGGCGGAAGGGAAGGGACTCGGACTGTTTGCCCGTCATGCCTGTCTTGCCGGGCCAGCCCCGGGTCAGGTAGGGGGTGAGCCCCTCCGGAATCCTGTACTGGATGATGTACGATGCGCTATTGTCAGGAAGAATATCCGTCAGGACGCCACGATTGGCGCCTCCCGTCAGCATGACCCTGCGCGTGAAACCATGCCGGGTGGCTGCATTGAGGACCGAGATTTCAACCTGGAGGAAATCCAGCTTGAGAACGTCCTCGCCGGGAAGACTGACCTCGTAGCGGACGACCGGGATCTCCGGCAGGGTGATGTCGACGTCAACCAGATCCCGCCCTGTCGCGCCGGTCGGGATTACGAGGGCATCGCGGGCCTGTGTCACCAGGCGGTTGCCGGTGCCCAGATAGCCGTCCCACGAAAACCGGTCGCTTCTGATTGCTACATCGAGATAGCGTTCTTGCTGTTGCCCGCGATTGAAGGAGCATACAAAAAACACCTTGCTCTCGCCCTCGGGGATATGGAGCTTCGTATTTCCAACCCAGGCCTCCAGTCCACCCTGCGGCGCCCGCTGGCCCCGTGCCATGGAGACCATCCCCATGACCCGTACCCGTTCAGCACTCCGTATCTCGTTGATATTGGGAACATGAACTTTGGGATCAAAGCGGAAGAGATCGGTGCAGGCGGCGAGCGAGTCCGGTTTTCCCGGATGGTAGCAGAGTTTCCCGTACTGCGGATTTGAGAGTAAAAAACTGAAGTACCGTCCCTTGCCGGCTGTGGCGTCCGCATTGTACCACCTGCCCCCGATTTGAATCCTGTTCCAGGCATGGAACGCATTCACGCCGGTCCGGAGTGAGAGGCCGGCATGCCGAAGCAGGTCATTCATGACACCTGTAAACCCGCCGCACTGGGTGACCTTGTAGACATAGGAACTCGCCCAGCCAAAGACAGCATCGCTTGCCGGGACACCCCTGTTTCTTGCTATCAATGGACCCCAATACCCGAGATTGGTCCCGGTCCACTCAAAGGCCACGAGAGCCTTTTCAAAGGGGGTCCAGTGTGGTCGCAGCAGACTCCTCTGCAGGGCATCACGGATATCCCTGGCCCGTGCCTCCTCCTGGGCGATCGTGAGAGCCTTTTCGTCGGGGATCAGGGTTAGTTCGAATTGCCGTCCCTGGAGGGAGGTGAGAGGCAGGACACTTGCTTCAGGCAGCGGACCATGACGCAGGGTCCCCGCAGGTGACCAGTAGCCGCTGCGCTGGTAGCCGGGGATGTCTCCGTAGTACCGCAGATACAGTTTTCTGCCCGATCGTCGCGGGACGGGGAATGTCACCGCAAACGGGATACTGTTTGCCCCTTCGGGTATCCGGAGATCCTGTCTGGTATGGGTCCTCGAAAAAAATTGATCCGGGACTACAACTGCCTGAAGCGCCAGCCCGCCGGCCGGTGCCCGCCGGCCCTCGGGGAGACGGATGGTCCCAGTAATGGTTGCCAGCGGGACAACCCGGAGTGTCAGGCTCTTCCGGTCAACTGTCTGGGTCGGGAATACTGTTTTATACATATCAAAAGCATAATTGTCGGAGATTTCGGACAGGCAGCCCGGGAGGTCAAGTCCCGAGTAATACAGGCCGTGATTGACCGTCGCAGGCGAGGCAGGTATGCGCATTTTCCAGGGAAACCGGGTCCGTCCGGGTTCCAGTCTGAGGGTCTGGTCTACCGGGAAAAAGTCATCCCCCTGCCTGAGATGCAGTTTGAGACTGGTTGGGGTGGCAAGCCGGACCCCTTCGGGGAGTTCCAGCACTCCCGAAAGCTCGATTCCCCGGACAAGACGGATTTCGATCCGGCGGGACTGGCCTGCTTCCAGACGGATTGCAGCGGCATCGGACTGGAGAGCAGTGCTGCCGTTTGGGGACCACCAGGAGACCGGAAGGACAGCATCCCAGGGTGTTGTGACGGCGAGCAGATACTCACCCGGCGGCAGGCGCAGGCTCGTCTGTGAGCCTGTCGCTGGGAGGGTGATGGTCTGTTGCGCCACCTGCCGGATCTGGTCAGGGGCGACTCGTCGCCAGGCCTTTAGCGCAAAGCTGGTCCCCCGGGGTGGGCTGGCAGTCTGGTCGGGAAACGATATCGAGCAGACGATCTCTTCGCCGGCAGCAGTATTCCTGCCCGCAAGAATGAAACACAGGCAGAGTGACAGACAGACTGATACTCGCACCCTTGTTGTCATGATCTCCTCCGGAGGTTTGTCTTCAATCAACCACAGTGTACGGGGCCTGACCCTCATGCCCAAGACTTATGGGTACAGCACAATTTGGACTGTGTCACTCCCGGAGTGTTCACATCTTGACATGCATGCATTTTGCACCTAAAATACATGCATACAGGGAGGTCTGCCATGCCAATTTTGCAGGTTCGTGAGCTTCCGGCCGAGATCTACGCCAGCCTGAGCCGCTTGGCCCAGACCGAACACCGCAGTCTGGCCCAGCCGACGATCGTATTGCTCGAAGAGGCCATCGCCGCACGTATGCCGGGGCGCAGCCGGAGGCGAATTGTTCTTGAGGGCTATAGCGGGCTTGTGACCAGGGGCAAAGATCTGCCGGATCCCGTCGACCTTGTTCGCGAGGACCGCGAGCGATGACCCTCGTCCTTGATGCCAGTGCAGCGCTTGCCGTTGCGCTTGGCAGGTCCGGGGCCGACAACCTGTCTGCACGCCTGCACAAAGCCGACCGGGTGCTTGCTCCAGATCTGTATGCTGCCGAGGTTTCCAATGCCTTCTGGAAATATTGCAGTTTTGGGATGATTGAGCAGGCTGACTGCGTCAGGGGAGTTGAATTCTGCCTTGGGCTGATCGACGAATCTGTCCCGACGGAAAGCGTCTGGACCGAGGCCTTTGCCGAAGCGGTTTTGGCCCGGCACCCGGTCTGCGATCTCATCTATCTTGTAGTGGCCCGGCGAAATGCGGCACAGGTGCTGACCTGCGACGAAAAGCTCAAGAGACTGGCACGAACGCTTGGGTGCTCCTGTCCCGCGTAGCAACACATCGTATTTCCCGTCAAGGGCGTGGTGTATGACCGTAAAGAGCAGATACGTCCGGTCATTGTCTCTTCATCCCTCCGGTGCTATGATCATTGGTATGAAACGAGTGCTGACGGTTGTTGCAATCCTGTTGACGGTTTCCGGGCTGGGGCATGCCTTTGCCACGGATGCCGGGTCCTGGTCATTTGCCGGCGATATTTCCCTTGAGAGCGGGTACGGTGAGGCATGGGAGAGTATGCGCTTTTCCGCCAGCCCGTCCCTGTCCTGGTTTTTTACCGACGGGCTGGCCCTTAAAGGAGCCCTCTGGTTTGAGCGGCAGGAGCTTGGCGCCGATGTCGCCGAGCGCGGTGCTGCCTACCTTGGTCTGGACTGGTATTTTCGTGGACCGGTTTCCCGCATCTTCCCCTTTGTCGGGGCAGCGCTTGGCGGCGGGCGCTACTCGTTTGGCGCATCAAGTGCGGGGTACTCGGGCCTGCGCCTTGATGCAGGGATGGTGTTCCTCTTCAATGAGACCATCGGGATCCGTCTCGTTGCCAGCTGGTTCAGGGACAGTGTTGACAATCAGGGACGGACTGCATCGGGCGGGCGGCTCCTTCTCGGAGCCGGAGTCCACATCTTCCTGTTCTGATTCGATTGCGTACACAGACAGCAGGGTTTTTTGGGGAACAGCAGCAGGCCCTGCTTGAGGTGGCTGCGCGTGGTGTTGCTGGCCCTTGACAAAAGACTGCATATACGGGGCCTGGCCCTATAGCCCGGTCAGATGCATGCAGGCCTCGCAGACCTTTTCTGCCGGGATGGATGCCATGCAGCGGGCCCCGCTTCCGCAGCGGTGGTTCAGGCAGGGTGAACAGGCTGTTGTGGCCCGCAGGATGACGGCCTGTGTCGAACAGGGCCCGCAGCGGGCGGGATCGGTCTGGCCGAAGAGGGCCACAAGCGGCCGACCAAGCGCCGCGGCAAGGTGCATCGGACCGCTGTCACAGGCAACGACGCAGGCCGCGCCTTCAATCAGTGCCGCGGCTTCACCCGTGGTTGTCAGCCCCGTCAGGTCAAGGGCCCCGCTTTCTTTGCTCATCAGGGAGTGCCGCTGCCTGTCTGTCCCGGCACCCAGCAGGACAACGCTCTGGCCGGACTGGGTGATCCGCTGGATATACTCCCTGCACAGCTCGACTGGCCAGTTTTTTTCAGGCCGGGTTGTGGACGGGGCGAGGGCAATATACGGGGTGCCAACCTCCGCCAGCAATAGCGAGGCGCGGGCCCGTTCTTCCGCCCGCAGGTGGTACTCGGTTTTCAGGTCTGGCGGGGGCGGGATGCCTGCCAGGGCAAAATGGCGTGCTGCCCCATGCACAGGGGCATTTGACGGACGAACCGCCCGGGTCAGGAAGAGGGATGAGCATTCCCGGGCAAAGCCCCTGCGCTCCTTGATTGCACAACGCCAGACAGCCAGGACGGAGGAAAGATCATCCTTGAGGACGAAGGCCAGGTCATACCCGGTCTGCCTGATCCGGCGGATGACGGAGGGTTCGCTTCGTTCGTGAAGGATGGGGGCAAACGGCAGACGGCCGTAGA
>JAKPMW010000199.1 GCA_029548715.1 Spirochaetota bacterium
TTGTTCCCCGGCCGGAGAGCGAGATGCTGGTGGATATCGTGCTTGCGCATTGCAGGGAACAGAAGCACGACCTGCGGATGATCGATATCGGTACCGGAAGCGGGGCGCTTGCTGTTACGCTGGCTCTTGAGATTCCGTCCGCCCATGTCTGGGCCAGCGACTGTTCAGTGCAGGCCCTCGGCTGGGCCTGGCGCAATGCCAGGCGGCTTTTGCCCGTCCCGCAGGGGGCAAGACCGGCTGCGTCTGCTGAACCAGCGGATGACACCCGGGGATGGACCGGGGAATGTGCCAATCTGCATCTTGCCCATGGGGACTGCTTTGCGCAGGTCGCAGGCCGTTTTGATATCGTTGTGTCCAACCCGCCCTATCTGACAAGGGATGAGCTGGCGGGGGCGATGCCCGATGTGCGGGACTGGGAGCCTGCCTTGGCCCTCGTGGCGGAAGACAATGGCATGGCAGTCTACAGGGATATCATCGGGCAGCTTCCGGCACGGCTTGCACCGCATGGCCTGGCTGTGTTCGAAATCAGTGATACGGTAGCCCGCGATATGCACAACGAAGCCCGCTCTGCGGGCTTCGGATGTACAATACTGCCGGATCTGGCCGGACATCAGCGGGTGGCTGTTCTCAAAACTCTTTCGGAGTGACTTTTTTGAGAGCCTTGTCGAGAATGGCCATTGCCTGCTTGAGCTCTGCCGGGCTGAGGGTAAAGGGCGGGAGGAGACGGATGGTTCCCTGCTGGACCTTGTTGATGATCAGGCCGTTTGCGAGGCATTCTTCGACGAGGGCCTCGGCGTGCTCGAAGTCAAAGGCGATGATCAGCCCAAGATTGCGGATTCCCGAGATTGCGGGATGCTTTTTCTTGAGGGCATAGAGCGCGTCCTTGAACGAGTCTCCCAGGCTGGCTGCTTCGCGGATGAGCTTTTTTTTGATGATATGCGAGACACAGGCCAGGCCGGCTGCACATGAGACCGGGTTGCCTCCCATGGTAGTCCCGTGGTCACCATAGCCGAAGGCACCGGCCACGGCATCCGTGGTCAGGACGGCAGAGAGTGGCAGCCCGCCACCCAGGGACTTGCCGAGGAGGGCGATATCGGGGGTGATCAGCGAGTGCTCGCAGGCCAGGAAGCGGCCCGTCCGGCCGATCCCGGTCTGGATCTCGTCGGCGATCAGGAGGATGTCATACTTTTTGCACAGGTTTTTCAACTGTGTCATGAAGTCGATCTGGGGGATATTGACACCACCTTCGCACTGGATCGGTTCGACAATCACGGCGGCCGTCTTGCGGCTGATGGCTGCCTTGACAGCGGGGATGTTGTTGTAGGGGACAACCTTGACACCACCCATCATGGGGGTGATTCCGGCATGAAAGCGGACCTGGCCGGTCAGCGAGAGGGCACCCATTGTCCGGCCGTGGAATGAGTTTTCCATGCAGATGATTTCATGAGCCTTGCGGTTGCGGTTTTTGATCGCCCAGCGCCTGGCCAGCTTGATCGCTACTTCGGTAGCTTCGGCGCCGCTGTTGGCATAAAAGACCTTGTCTGCAAAGGTGTTTTCGGTCAGGAGTCTGGCCAGTGCTATCTGGTTTTCGTCGGCGAAATAGTTGGAGAGGTGCATGTACTTTGCACTCTGGTGCTGGACTGCCTTGACCACGTCGGGGTGCGAGTGCCCAAGGGGAAGGACTGCAATTCCGCTGACAAGATCGAGGTATTTTTTCCCTTTTGTGTCCTGGATCCAGGCGCCTTTGGCCTTGGCTACATCAAACGGAAAACGGTGATACGTATTACCGATGTACTTTTCGTCAAGCTCGTGCAGTGATGTTGTCGCCATAGGGTAATGCCTCCGTATCACATGATAGAGCACAATATACTGGAAGATTCAAGATAGTGCAATGGATGCGCGCAAAACTGGGTGCAGTGCGGACAAAGACACATTCTGCGGAGGTATGCTTCCTTTTCGTAGCTTAACAAATATGTGTATATTTCCGGAAAACCACAAAGCAGGTACGCTTGCACATTCCTGTCGAGAGAGGTACGTATGCTTCACGTCGAGAATCTGCGCAAGAGCTTCGGTCCGGTGCGCGCCCTTGACGGCATCTCCTTTTCCGTTGGCAAGGGGGAGATCGTCGGTTTTCTTGGACCAAACGGCGCTGGCAAGACGACAGCCATGCGCATCATAGCAGGTTTTTTGTCAGCCGGAGAGGGTCGGGTGACCCTGGACGGGGTTGATGTCGCGGATGATCCGGTGGCTGTCAAGGCCAAGGTCGGATATCTTCCCGAGCAACCGCCCCTCTATCCCGAGCTGCGGGTCCGCGAGTACCTGGCATTTGTGGCGGGCCTGAAGGGTGTTCCCAAAAAAGAGGTTGCCGAACGGGTTGACGAAGCCATGCATTCGGTCAAAATCACCGAGCGTGCTGACCAGATCATCCGTTCCCTTTCAAAGGGATACAAGCAGCGCGTCGGACTGGCCGGGGCCCTTGTCCATCGTCCGCCCATCCTGATCCTGGACGAGCCGACTGTCGGACTCGATCCCAACCAGATCGTCGAAATCAGACACCTGATCTCTGACCTCAAGGCTGCCGACCGGACCCTGATCATTTCAACCCATATTCTGGCCGAGGTCGAGCAGACCTGCGAGCGGGTCATCATCATCAACAAGGGCAAGATTGCCGCCATCGATACCAAGGCCAATCTCCTGGCCGGTGCGGGTGACAAGGCCGAGATCACCATCGAGGTGGCACGCGAGAGTGAGCGCGCCGGAGGGCTGATCGAGGGAATGGGGGCTTCCATTCTCAATCGTGAGGGCAATCGTCTGACCGTGTCGGCCCAGCCCGGCATGCGCGAGGGTCTTGCCAGGGTGGTTGTCGAATCCGGCTGCGGACTGGTTTCGCTTGAGACCCGGCGCGTGGCCCTCGAAGACATCTTTATCAAGCTCACGGCGGACGCATCCGCCGGCGCCAACTGAGGGAGGAAGTGACATGCACGCTATGTCAGCCATCTACCGCCGGGAGATGCGGTCGTATTTTGTTTCTCCGGTGGCGTATATCATTCTGACTGTGTTTTTTATCCTTTCGGGGTTTTTCTTCACACAGATTGTCAATTATACAGGGCAGGCCAATCTGGGCGGACTCTTCGGGAATATGGCCATCGTCCTGCTCTTTACCGTTCCGTTTATCACCATGCGGCTTGTGGCCGAGGAAAAACGTTCGGGGACCATTGAGCTTCTCCTGACCTCGCCGGTCAAGCCGGTCGAGATCATCCTGGGCAAGTTTTTTGCGGCCTGGAGTCTGATCGGACTGGCTGTCGCCGGGACCCTGCTGTACGTCATTCTCTTCCTGCTGCATTCCCCGATGGAGACGGGCCCCCTTGTCATGGGATACCTTGGCCTGATCCTCCTTTCCGGGGCCCTGGTGGCCCTGGGGCTCCTGGCCTCCGCCCTGGCCGAGAGCCAGATTGCGGCCGGGATTCTTGGCTTCGGAATTTCGTTTATCCTGATGCTGCTCAACTGGGTTGGCCAGTCAGGCAAGGACGCGATCCATTACGTCCTGCGGGAACTCTCGCTGGTACATCACTATGGTGACTTTCTCGAGGGTATATTCGACGCCAAGCATGTCGTCTTCTTCCTCTTCTGGGGGGTGCTCTGCCTCTCCTTTGCCGTCAAGTCGCTTGAGTCGCGACTCCTGAAGTGATGCGGAGGTCATGATGGAAAAAATTATCGCGTTTGTCAAAAACAATATCGCCGGGGTGCGCTGGGGTGCCCTCTTTGTCCTTTTCGCCTGGTTTCTGGTTTCGCAGATCCAGGTGGCGCCGGGCCTTGCCGCCAGTATCCTGCTGGTTCTTGGACTGGTCCTGCTGGGGATTGACCTGTTTGTTGAGTGGCGTTCCCTTGTCGGGTTTTTCAGGGGCAAGAATGTGCAAAAGGGACTCAGGCTCTGGACCCAGATGGCCCTGCTGTCCGTCATTCTGGCCCTCCTGTATTTTCTCTTCAACCGCCAGCTTCCCCTGCGGGCCGATCTGACCGCCAACCAGCGCTATTCGCTTTCCGAACAGACCCTGCTTGCGTTGAAGGATCTGTCCGAGCCGGTCAAGTTTTACATCTTCAAGATGGAAGCTCCCAAGTCGGGGAATCCCTTTGTGGTGCGCCAGATCGCCGAGATGC
>JAKPMW010000228.1 GCA_029548715.1 Spirochaetota bacterium
ACCCGAAAATAATGGGTTCGTCCGCGTTCAAGTGGCATGGTCTCAAGCGTGGTGGCATTGGTGGTCGCGATCTGCGAAAATGCCTCATCCGGGCCGGTTGAAGTGTAGATGATCCATGATACGGCGGTTGTGTTGCTGCCGGCAGAAAACGTGATCCGCACCCGGTCCTCGCTGGAACCCTGCGCAGTCTGGAGACTGACCGGGGCCGGTGCCTGCCAGGGGAGGGCCAGTCCTCGTACCGTGGCTGAAAGTTCGCTGCGGTTGCTTGCCGAGGTCAAGTATGCGACCTTGTAGTAAAAAGGAAAGTTGGCGGCAGTATTGGTGTCATCCCAGGTCGTGGCAGGCAGGTTCGAGGCCACCAGTGAAAATGCGCCTCCATCAGGGAGGTTGCTTCTGAAAACCTGATAGCTTGTGGCTTCCGGGGAGGCCAGCCAGGACAGTCTGATTCGGGCCATCAGGGTTCCATCGGTTGCGCTCAGGCCAGTCGGAGCGGGGATCGATACTTCCCGGGGTGGCTCAAGCTCCTCGAAAAGGAAATCCGTCCCGCAGGAGAGAAGGAGCGTTGAAGCGGCGAGGCAGGCTGTCCGCAGGCTGAAAAGAGCGGATCGTGTCATTGCGTCCTCCGGGATGCATTGCGTTGTATCAGTATCATGATACTGCATAATCCGGGATCTGTCGATTGCGGGGGCGCGGTGCATACTGGTACTGAAGGCGAATCCCGGATACGCATAAAAATATCACAATACAGACATGCGATGCCATACGGGTGCATGCTTGAGACGCACCGGAAGGTATCCGCTGTCAGGTGCGAATCCGGCGATTGCCCTGCAGTGGCGTGAGTTTAGGCTTGACAGATATTTGTCAAACGGGGGATACTGGACGGCGAAGTGTGCCGCCTGCGGGATCTGTTGGCGGCAACGAACGGCAAAGGGGTACGTATTGTGGGAACAATCCTCGAAGGTTATGCCAGGCTGCAGGCGGCTGCCAGGGAGCGGATGCACGAGCGCATAAAGGCGCATCAGATCGAGATTCATATTGGTGATGCAACCTGTGAAAACGCGGCCGGGTCTCTCGAAGTGCGGGACGAGTTCGAAAAGCTGATCGAGGCCTCGGGCCGGACAGATATTGTCATCAAAAAGACCGGCTGCACCGGGCGGTGCAGTGCAGAACCGATTGTCGGAGTGATGCAGCACGGCAAGCCCCCCTTCAAATACCAGTCCGTTACTCCCGAAAAGGTCCGGCGGATTTTTACCGAGCACATCCTCAACGGGAAGATAGTCCTGGATTACCTCTTGGACAAAAAGACAAAAAACGAGTACCGCTATCAGGTGGCGTTTTACAAAAACAGCACCTATTGCGGTGCTGAACCCTTTGATGCCCTTGAGCTTGCAGATGCCGGGTTGCGGGCTGCCGGGCTGGGGGAGACCGACGTCAAGCTCTCGCTCTGTCTCAACCGGGGGCTTTTTATCTCGCACTGCGATGTTCAGTATTACATGATCGTTTTTCCCCAGATTGTGCGCTACCGGATCAGGAGCCGGGCAGACCTTGAAAAGGTGATTGCAGGGCACCTGGTGGGGGGCATGGTGGTCGGTGATCTGGTTGAGGAGGAGGATGCCCTCTTTGACCGGTATCTGACGACCTATGCCGATATCGAGTTTTTCAGCAAGCAGACACGCCTGACCCTGCGCAATTCAGGGATTGTCGATCCCGAGAGCCTTGACGACTATGTCTTTTATGACGGATTCGGGGCTGCTGCCAGGGTGCTGGACGGGATGAGCCCTGAAGAGGTTGTGGCCGATGTCAAGAAGTCGGGTTTGCGTGGCCGGGGTGGTGCCGGATTTTTGACCGGGCTCAAGTGGGAGTTTGCCCAAAAAGCCAAAAATCCGCGCCGGTATATCATCTGCAATGCGGACGAAGGTGATCCGGGGGCCTTTATGGACCGGAGCACGCTTGAAGGGGATCCCTTTTCCATTATTGAGGGCATGATCATCGGGGCCTATGCCACCGGGGCCAGTCAGGGGTATTGCTACATCCGTGCCGAATATCCTCTGGCCATCCAGCGTGTCGAGATGGCCATCGACAAGGCCCGGGCAGCCGGACTGCTGGGAAAAAACATCCTCGGATCAGGGTTCGATTTTGATCTTGAAATCCGTCTCGGGGCCGGAGCCTTTGTCTGTGGCGAAGAGACAGCCCTGATGCATTCAATTGAAGGACGCCGCGGGCAGCCCCGGATCCGGCCGCCCTTTCCCGCCGAAAGCGGGCTCTGGGGTTGTCCGACCACGATCAACAATGTCGAAACCTGGGCCAATGTTCCGGTCATCTTTCTCTACGGCGCGGACTGGTTTGCCCGGATCGGAACCGAAAAGAGCAAGGGCACCAAGGTCTTTGCTCTTGCCGGCAAGGTCAAGAACACAGGCTTGGTCGAGGTTCCCATGGGGACTACCCTGCGAAACGTGATCTTCGACATTGGCGGGGGAATACCCGGCGACAAGATGATCAAGGCTGTCCAGACCGGAGGTCCTTCGGGCGGGTGTATTCCTGTCGGGATGCTTGATACCGAGGTTGACTATGACAGCCTGGCGGCCATCGGGTCGATTATGGGTTCCGGCGGCATGATCGTGCTCGACGAGGACAGTTGCATGGTGGATGTGGCCAAGTTCTTTCTCGAGTTCACTATGAGCGAGTCCTGCGGCAAGTGCACGCCCTGCCGCGAGGGAACCCTGCGGATGTATGAAATCCTTGAGCGGATCACCCGGGGCGAGGCGCGGCATGACGATCTTGACAACCTCGAACGGCTGGCCAATCTGATCAAAAAGACAGCCCTCTGTGGTCTGGGACAGACAGCGCCCAATCCGGTCCTCTCGACCCTCAAGCATTTCAAGGATGAATACGAGGTTCATGTGCGGGACAGGCGTTGCCCGGCCAAGGTCTGCAAAAAGCTGATTGTCTACGAGATCGACAAGGAAAAATGCATTGGTTGCACGGCCTGTGCCCGGGTCTGCCCGGTTTCCTGTATTTCGGGCAAGCCCAAGATGGTGCATGAGATTGACAAGGACAAGTGCATCCGCTGCGGGCAGTGCTGGACCACCTGCAAATTCGACGCTATAAGGAAAAACTGATGGGAACAAATATGGTTCATGTGACGATTGATGGCCGGCCAGTCGAGGTTGCAGCCGGAACGACCATCATGCAGGCTGCCGAGACAATCGGGATCCGTATTCCCCGGCTGTGCTATCATCCCAAGCTTTCGCTCGAGGGTGCCTGCCGGATCTGCGTGGTTGAGGTCAAGGGGATGCGCTGCTTCCCGGCCTCCTGCGCCACCAAGGTAGCCGAGGGAATGGAAATCACCACCGGGTCTCCCGAGATTCGTCAGGCCCGGCGTGACATCGTCGAGCTCTTGCTGGACAACCACCCGATGGATTGCCAGACCTGCGAGCGGGACGGCAACTGCGAGCTGCAGAATCTCGCCTACCAGCTTGGGGTGCGCGAGCGGCATTTCGAGGGCAAACGGAAGCAGTTTGAGATCGAGGATTCAAGCTATTCCATCGTCCGCAATTCAGAAAAATGTGTCCTCTGCCAGCGGTGTATCCGGGTCTGTGCCGAGGTGCAGGGTGTCCACAACCTTTCCCAGCACTGGCGCGGGGCGACCGCGGTGGTCACACCGGCCTTTGAGGCGAGGATGATCGAGTCGATCTGCATCAATTGCGGGCAGTGCATCAACGTCTGTCCCACCGCTGCCTGGATCGAAAAGAGCTGGACGGAGGATGTCTGGAAGGCATTGAATGATCCCTCCAAGCATGTCGTTGTCCACATTGCCCCCTCGATCCGGGCTGCCATCGGCGAGGGCTTTGGCCTGCCCCCGGGGACACCAACCTCGGGCAAGACCGCTGCTGCCCTGCGCAGGCTCGGGTTTGACAAGGTCTTTGATACCAACTTCAGTGCCGACCTGACCATCGTTGAGGAAAGCAACGAGTTCCTCCAGCGGCTCAAAAATGGCGGGACCCTGCCCCTGATCACCTCCTGCAGCCCGGGCTGGGTCAAGTTTATGGAGCATTTTTACCCCGAATTCATCCCCAATATGTCGACCTGCAAATCACCCATGTCGATGCATTCCACAGTGATCAAGACGTACTACGCCGAAAAGGCAGGGATTGATCCCAAGGATATTTTCGTTGTCGCCGTGATGCCCTGCACCGCCAAGAAGTATGAGTCCCGCAGGCCCGAGTTTATCTCACCGGACGGCCGACCGGATACGGATGCAGTCCTGACGACACGCGAGCTGATCTGGATGATCAAGGCCTACGGGATCGATTTTCTGCACCTTGCTGACGAAGAGTTTGACCATCCGCTGGGGTATTCAACCGGAGCTGCGGATATCTTTGGGGCGACCGGAGGAGTGCTTGAGGCGGCCCTCCGGACTGCGGTCGAGATGGCCACCGGGACCGAACTCAAGGAGATCGAGTTTGCCCAGGTGCGCGGTGTGGATGGCCTGCAGGAGGCCAGTCTTGATGTGGCCGGGACCACCCTCAAGGTGGCGGTCGCCAACGGGCTGCACAATGCACGCGATCTTTTGGACCGGATCAAGGCGGGTGAAGAGTTCCACATGATCGAGATCATGGCCTGTCCGGGTGGTTGTGTGGGCGGTGGCGGTCAGCCCTATCCGCAAAAAGGCGATTACACCATCGACTTTGAGCTGTACCGCAAACGAGCCGGGGCGCTGTATGACATTGACCGGGACAAGGAAATCCGCCTGTCGCACAAAAATCCCCATGTGCTTGAGTTGTACAGGGAATACCTGGGTGAAGTCGGAGGGCACAAGGCTCACGAGCTGTTGCATACCCACTACCAGAGCCGTACCCCGCGCGGGATTTAAGCAGACAGGACAGACAGCAAGGAGAAAACGCCATGAGCGCACATGATACAGCCGAACGTCAGTACACCCTGGACAGGGAGCTCCAGGCGTATATCAGCGAATGCCGGGGCAAGGAGCATTCCGAGAGTTTTTTGATCTCGGTCCTGCACAAGGTCCAGGCTCGCTACGGCTATCTTTCGCAGGAGCACATGCAGGAAGTCGCTGAACTTTTGGGTGTGCCGGCTTCAACGGTCAGCGGTGTGGCAACGTTTTATCATTTCTTCCGCCTTCAGCCCCAGGGCAAGTACAAGGTCTCGTTTTGTCTTGGTACCGCCTGCTACGTCAAGGGCGCTCCCGCCATTATTGACGCCTTCAAGGAGGAGCTGGGGATTGATGTCGGGGAGACCACCAAGGATGGCCTGTTCTCGCTTGAGATCACCCGTTGTCTTGGCGTCTGCGGCCTGGCTCCGGTGGTGATGATCAATGAGACCGTGCATGGCAAGCTGACGCCTGCCTCCATTCCGGCCCTGATCGCCGGTATCCGAAAAAAGGAAGAGGCTGGCTGAGAGAGGCTTGCCGGCTGCCCGCCCGTTGTGTATCTTTTGGGCATCTGCGAGTGTAGTTCAACGGTAGAACCTCAGCCTTCCAAGCTGTTGACGAGGGTTCGACTCCCTTCACTCGCTCAAATAACGCAGGTTCCGGATCAGCGGGCCTGCGTTTTGTTTTTTGCGGGAGACGGCGTCCCGAGCCGGTCCGGGCTTTCTGCCCCGATCACTGCGGGAGCACGAGCGCTTTCTGGTTCCCTTAACCTGCACGCCCGAAGAGGCGGCGGAAAAATCCAAGGATTCCCGAGGGTGACGCTTCCTTCTGGTTTGTGTTTTGCGGGAGGCCGGCCGGAGTGATCCCGGACAACACACCCTGGGCGCCCAAAAACTCCCGCGCTTCGGCAAGCAGGGCTTCGCGGGTGTTTTTTTCCGGTTCGTCAAGAATCCGTTCAAGCAGGTGGGCAAGACAGTCCCCGATAATCCGGCCAGGGCGGATGTTGAAGCTCTCCATCAGGTCGTTTCCGTCGATGGCAAGATCTTTGACGGAGATGGCGTTGGCCTCAGCCAGGACGCGCTGGATTCGTTGCTGAAGCTTTTCAAGGGTCCGGGAGGGGCCGCGCTTTTTCCCGTTTCCGATCCGGTCAGCCTTGCGCAGATCAAACAGGTCGGGCAGGTTTTCGATTCCGGCATTCCGGATCAGGCGGCGTACGGCGCCATCGGTCCATTCGTCAGTATAGTGAAACATGTGATGCCGGATCAGGTGCACTACATGCTCGCGGTCGCTGTTGGAAAATTTGAGTCGTCGCAGGATGGCGTTGGCCATGCGTGCCCCGATGTTTTCGTGATTGTGAAAAATGGCATCCTCGCTCCCGGTACGGCGCTGGGCATTATCGAGAGCCCGTCTTTTCCCGATGTCGTGCAAAAGGGCTGCAAAACGCACCAGCGGCTTGTCCCTGGGGGCTGCATCACAGGCATACAGGTTGTGATAGTAGATGTCATGCAGATGGAACTCGTTTTGTGCCACTCCGTGGCCTTCGAGCAGTTCTGGCAGGATGATCTCAAGCAGCCCGGTGTCGCGCATGGCCTCCAGGGCGATTGAGGGCCGTTCGCTTTCCATGATCTTGAACAGTTCGTCCCGGACACGTTCGGCAGCCACCTGGCGGAAGACGTCAAGGGTCAGCGGGATGGCGGCTTCGGTGGCATCATCGATCTCGAACTCAAGCCGTCCGGCAAAGCGGCAGGCCCGCAGGGTACGCAGCCCGTCTTCGCGAAAGCGGGCCAGGGGATCGCCCACAGCCCGGATCAGGCGTCTGTCAAGATCAGCCATTCCGCCGTAGGGGTCAACAAAGCGCAGGTCCACCAGATCACAGGCAATGGCGTTGACGGTAAAGTCACGCCGCATCAGGTCTTCCTCTATGGTATCTGAAAAGCAGACGGTATCCGGGTGCCGTCCATCCGAATAGGTGCCGTCCGAGCGGTAGGTGGTTACTTCAAATGTCTGTCCGCCATACAGAACCGTTACCGTTCCATGGGCGATGCCTGTGGGAATCGTCTTGCGGAAGATGCGCTGCACCTCTTTGGGACGCGCATTGGTTGCGATGTCAAAATCCTTGTTTTCAATCCGCCCTGTCAGGAGAAAATCCCGCACGGTTCCACCGACCAGCCAGGCTTCCTTGCCGTGCCTGCGGAATTCACTCACAAAGTCCAGGAGTGGCTTTGGAATGATTTCTCGTGTCAAAACGGTTTCAGGCATGTCGTGATATTCCTTGCTCTCTGTGTATTCACGCTCTTCAAAAATACGGCTTCCCGGGCCCGGGATGCGAAAAAGCCGCCCACTGGGAGGCGGCTTTTTCACGGTCTTCAAAAACCCTGCGTGATTAGCGGAGGAGCTGGAGAACCTGCTGCGGCTTGGTGTTGGCCTGGGCCAGCATTGCCATGCCGGACTGCTGCAGGATCTGGTTCTTGACAAAGTCGGACATCTCTTCGGCCATGTCGGTATCGCGGATACGGCTTTCTGCGGCCTGCAGGTTCTCGTAGCCGGACATGAGACCCTTTGCGGCGTGCTCGAGCCTGTTCTGATAGGCACCGAGGTCTGCGCGCTGCTTCGAGAGTTTCTTGAGGGCCTGGTCAATCGTGCCGATGGTGGCATTGGCCTTTGAGATTGTACTGATGCTGATGAAAGAAGCCGTCTCGGGATTTCCGACGGGATTCTTCAGGCCGAGACCCTGCGAGTTCATCGTCCCGATGTAGACGCGTTCGCGCTGGTCCATGTTGGCGCCGATGTGGAACCACATGGAAGCGGTAACGCGGTTTTCACCGGTTTCGCGGGCAAAGCGGCCAGTCAGCAAATTCATTTCGTTAAACTGGGCATGGCTTGCAATGCGGTCGATTTCGTCGATAAGGGCCGAAACCTCAACCTGGATCTGCATGCGGTCTTCCGAGGTGTACACGCCGTTGGCGGCCTGTACTGCCAGTTCGCGAATACGCTGCAGGATGGCATGTGACTCGCCCAGATAGCCTTCAGCTGTCTGGATGAGCGAGATGCCATCTTCCGTGTTGCGCGTTGCCTGGCGCAAGCCGCGGATCTGGCTGCGCATCTTTTCAGATACGGCCAGGCCTGAGGCGTCGTCGCCAGCGCGGTTGATGCGCATGCCGGACGAGAGCTTTTCCACGTTCTTGTCAAGATCCCAGTTCTTGAACTTGATCACGCGGTGCGAGTTAATCGCGCTCATGTTGTGATTGATAACCATAAAGAGCATCCTCCTTGACGGTTCTCCCGGACCTCCATGTCCGGGCAATGTCGTGTGTCTTACATAAATTCGGAGAATGCGGAAAATACTTTAGGGCTAAATTTCCGTTTGCGGGGATGTTTTTTGTGAGGCCGTGCTTCAAGCAGCACGGACGAAGCCCGGCCTTCCATAAGAAGTGCCCGAAAATGAAGGGCGCCGGGATGCTTCTGTTATTTGCGCAGGAGGCGGGAGAGGAAGAGGACGGTCGTCAGGAGAAAGAGTACGATGATGACAGGGATGGCAGCCCAGCCGTGGATTCCAACGGCTTCGGCGGCGAAGACAAGGCTGTCACTGATCCTGACGAGCGAGCCATAGCAAAACCAGATGATGACCCCGGTTGTCGGGACAGCGAGGATCTTGAGTATGAGGCCGCTGCGGGACGAGGGCTGTTCCTGAAAGCGCCAGCCACTTGCGGCTGCAACGGAGGCGAGCAGGAAAACGAGGAAGGGCAGCGTGATCTGGCGGGCCAGCTTTTGCCAGAGGACCAGGGCCGGGTATCCTTCGCTGATCAGGGCGGGTCCGTGCTCCAGAATGGCAAACGGTGTGATGTCAAGCCGCTGACCGTAAAGCAGGGCTGCCGTCTCAAGCCTGTCGGGCTCGAAATAGAGGCTCAGGCTTCCGCTTGCGCCTGGCGTGCTGACGATCCGCCCATTGGCCAGGGTCCGCACGGTGAGCGTGTTGCGCAGGACAAGGGTATTTGTCGCTACGGTCTTGCCCTGGCGGGCAAAAATCCTTGGAAGCATGGTGTTGCCGGGAGGGGGGATATACCATGCGTCCTGCAACCAGATCCGGCTACCCTCCCGGGTAAAGCGGCGGGCCGAGATCACAGTCCCGTTTGTCAGGCGCAGGACCACGTTGGCCAGTGCCGGATACCAGGGCAGGCTGGCGAGTTCCTCATCAAGAAACCCGCGGGCGGAAATCTTTTCACGGGCAAGCGAGGCGTGGCGCAGGGCTGTAGGATGAGTGGGATCAAGCATGAGGACCTCGGACATCAGCGTGAGACAACCCTTCCAGTCCTGCGCGCCATACAGTGAAAGTGCGCGGGCGACCGTCCGCTCGAGCCTGGCCTTGAGGCCGGCGGCCCGCAGATCGCCAGCCGATCCGCTCTGCTCGGTCTTGAGCCTGGAGCGGGCATCCTCAAGATGCTTTTTGGCCAGGCTGTGATTGGGGTAAAAGCGGAGCAGGCGCTCAAATTCCATGATGGCCAGAAGATAATTGCCCTCAAGAAGATTGTCGTATCCCCGCCTGAAGGTTGCGGTCTGATCGCCAACCCTGGTGTTTTTGATCTGCTCCTGACGGGCGAGCGCGGCCTGGGCGCTTGCGAGATAGTCTGTCGCGATGCTGTTTCCGGGGGCGCTTGCCGGGAAGGTGCGTATCC
>JAKPMW010000230.1 GCA_029548715.1 Spirochaetota bacterium
GCGCCAGATCGCCGAGATGCAGCAGCATGTGGCGGGGATCGAATTTGTCCTGCAGGATTTCGGGCGCAAAAACAGCAAGGTGACCTACGAGATTGTGGATGTCCAGGAGGACCCTGGGCTGGTCAAGCAGTATAACGTCCAGCAGCCCTTTACGATTGTGGCGGTTGCCGGGACAAAAAACCGGCATATCCGCCCTGACGACTATGTGTCCCAGCAGTATGTCGGCGGGAGACCGCAGATGGTTCCCCAGTATGAAGAGGCCCTGACGACGGCCATGCGCAGCCTGGTCCGGCAAAAGACCTGGAAGATCGTGTTTACCAGCGGGCACCAGGAAAAGGATCCCTGGGATGACAGCCAGACCGGGGCCGGCCTTTTGCGCGAAGGTCTCGAGAAGGAAGGCTTTACCGTTGTGGCGACCAACCTGATCCTGGCGGGCGGAGTTCCTGCTGACTGCGACCTGCTTGTGGTCGCCGGGCCGAAGGATGATTTTATCGAAAAAGAGGTGGCCTATGTCGAGACCTACCTGATGCAGGGCAAACCCGCCTTCCTGATGGGCGAGAGGGAATCGGGCACCCGCTACCGTGAGCTTGTCTCCCGCTGGGGGGCCGATCTGGGTACCACGACAGTGATTGATCCCCAGCGTCTCCTGCGCACCGGCGGATTCATGCCCGATATCGAACCACACCGGATTACCAGGGCTCTTTCGGAATCCAAGCGTCAGGTGGCGCTGGGAACAACGACCCCCCTCATGCGTTCACCCGCAGCAGGCAACCGGACGGATACCAATGGGAACAGGTTTGCGGCCTACAGCATCTATCCGCTCCTGAAGTCTTCATCCGCCGCCTGGGCCGAGACGGATCTGGATCTTGGAAAAGGGATCAGTCATGATGCCGGGGAACAGCGTGGACCCTTTGAGGCCGCTTTGGCCATCACCGTCTGGCCTGCAAAAAGCGAGGAGAAGGACGGCAAAAAGACCGTCACGGCCGGTCCTGCAAAAGAACTGAATATTGCGGTATTTGGAGACAGTGATTTTATCAGCAACTGGTACCTGGGCGAGATTCCGGGAAACCGTGACCTCTTTGTCAACACCGCCAACTGGGCCATCGGACAGGAGGACAGGATCACCATTCCGCCCAAGACGATGAAGAGCTATCCGCTGAACCTGACCGAGGGCGAGCGCAGTTTCATCGCCTGGTTCAGTCTCCTGGTTTTGCCTCTGGCGGTCATTGTCGTGGGGATATCAGTCTATGTCCGGAGGAAGAAGTATGGCGCGGCGTAAATTCCCCACGATGACAGTGATGGCCATTCTGGCCGCAGGCCTGGCTGCCTGGGCCGTCTTTGTCGAGATCCCCAGGGCCAAAAAAGAGGCCAGTCCCGACAAGGTCCCGCTTCTCTCCGGGCTGGTGGCCAGGGATGTCAGCCGGATCGAAGCCCTGGGCCAGGACAAGTGGAGCATGGTCCGCGAAACCAATGGGCAGTGGCGCTTTGCCTCGCCCCAGCCCTGGCGGGTCGATCAGGCCGCTGTGCAGGCCATGCTGGACGAGGCCATGACCTTTGAGGCGGTCCAGACCCTCAAAAAAAAGGAACCCAGACTGGATGAGTACGGACTGGCAGCACCCCGTTCTGTCCTGATCCTTACGGGCAAGGACAGGCGCTGGCATCTCTCCTTTGGTGATGAAAACCGCACCTCGCTTGATCAGCAGAGGCAGCAGCAACCAAGCAGCCTGACCTACCTTGTCCTTGACGGGGCGGGGCCGGTGCATCTTGTCGAAACCTTCAGGGCCAATCTGCTTGCCCGGCCGGCTGCGCACTTCCGCTACAAAAAGATCTTCGAGCCGGACATCCCCACGATGAACACCATCGAAATGCGCTACAAGGGGACGGTAACAACCCTTGAGCGGATCAACGAAGTCTGGCATGTTGTCGTGGATGGCGTCAAAAAACCGGCTGACATGCAAAAGGTCCTTGGTGTGGTCGGTGAGCTCTACGAGATATCGATTGACGATTTTGTCAGCGATCAGGCCGAGGCAGCCAGTTATGGGATCAGGCCCGAAGGTGATTATCTCAGGCTGGTGGACAAAAAGGGGACACACACCCTCTGGTTTGGACGTGAGGAGCGAGGCAAGGTCTATTGCGCGACTGCCCCAGCCGGTGAGATCTGGTCCGTTCTTCCGGCCAAGCATGAAAAGCTCAACAAAAAGCCGTTCGAGTTTTTGCCTGTTGCAGCGACCAACAGCAATGCGGCCGCTCCACAGCCTCGCTGAGAGGGACGGGGTGTGATGATCTGAACGTGCGGGCCTGCCGAGCTGGCGGCCCGCCGGTTTTTTCGGGGAGGGACTGTCTGTTCTCCCGAGCCTGCTGGAGGGAGCATGCGGCCTGTCCCGGAGACGGTTTCGTCAATTCTTGTCATCAAGCTGAGTTCTCTGGGCGATGTCCTCCTGGGGACAGCCATTCTTCCGGCGCTGGCCGGACGCTGGCCCGGGGCCGCCATCGACTGGGTGGTCGAGCCGGAGGGTGCGGCCCTGCTTGACAACAATCCCTTCATCCGGCAGCCTCTTCTCTTCAGGCGGCGCGAGATGGCCGCGCTGGTGCTGCGCCATCCCCTGCGGGCCCTGCGGCTCTGGCGCGAGTTCCGTCGCAGACTGCGCGAATGCGAATATGATCTGGTCATCGATATCCAGGGACTGACGAAAAGCTGGCTGGTCCTGCGGCAGGCGCGTCTCGCCCCCCGCGGATTGCGAATCGGGAAGGGGCGCTTTGTCGGACTTGATATAGCCAGTCCCCACAGGCGTGGTTTTCGCCGCCACGCCGTGCCCAGTTATTTCGAACCGCTTGAATCAATCCTCCCCTCCCTGCCTGATCCTGCCGGGATGTGCCCCGTTTTTGTTCCGGCGGAGAGTGCCCGG
>JAKPMW010000237.1 GCA_029548715.1 Spirochaetota bacterium
TCAGTGCTCATGCCACCAAGGAGATCGTCGTCACCCGGAAGGGTACTTCCGCCCAGTATTTCGTCGAGTTCCTCATCCGATCCCTGAACGTCCGTTGCGGCAGACGGAATCGCGGAAGCATCCGAATCCAGTCCAAGGTCAGACAGCCCCCCCTCAAAAACCGCATTGGTCTCGGCAAGAAGATCATCAATGCTGCCCCCGTCTGCGACCGAACCGGCAGGAGTCAGCCCCGTCAGCTCCGCAAGACCGGCATCCGAACCCGATGGGCTCCTGCCCATGATGTCATCCAGCGTGTTGTCAAGGGCAACACTGTCCCCGGCAACAGACTCAGGCACATCAAGGTCGCCCAGGGAAATGGATGCATCCGGCTCTTCGTCCACCGCAATCAGGTCATACCCGGAGGAATCGGTATCCACCAAACCAAGCGCCTGATCGACATCGAGTTTGGCGATTTCCTCATTTTCGCGCTCAAGCGCCTCGGGATCCAGAATGGGTACACTGCCACTCAAGGCCAGATCGCGGTCGAGTGAGGCAATCAGGGCATCCACTTCCTGATTGACCCGGCCTGCATCAACCTCATCCTGCAGGGGTACTGCGTCGTCATCTTCAGGGAGAAGCCCATCCATGGGAACAGGTTCATCCGGAAGACTCATTGTCTCGCTGATGGAGCGCAAAACGTCATCATCCCGTTTTCCGTCCAGATCCCCAAGAAGAAGCCTGTCATCATCATCAGGCTCAATCCCGGGCATGACCACCGGCTCCGAAGCGATTTCCATGGACGAGGTTATCGCCCCCAGGATGTCCTCATCCTCGCCAGTGCCGGCAGAGACTCCAACATCCAAGTCATCAAGAAGAAGACGGTCATCCTCATCGGGCTCGATTCCGGGCATGGCCACAGGCTCCGAGGCGATCTCCATGGATGATGTGATCGAGCCAAGGATGTCGTCATCAGCTCCTGCTCCGGCGGAAACCCCAACATCCAGATCATCAAGAAGAAGACGGTCATCCTCATCGGGCTGAACACCCTGCATGGGAACGATTTCGTCCGACAGGGGCATCGACGACTCGATGGAATCCAGCAGGCTGCTTCCGTCTATTTCGGATGAGTCAACGTCAGCCAGCAATAGTCTGTCTTCATCGTCGCCGGTTACAGCATCAGTGCGGCCCGCATCCATCCCGGCTTCAGGCTGAAGTGTTTCAAAGTCCAGGGCAGGACCGTCCCCGTCGAACGCTCCCCCCAGAGCCAGTCCCGCTCCAGCCAGGGCATACCCACCGGTTGCTCCGCCTGTTCGGGCCGCGTACCCCGACAAAACATCCTCATCCTCATCGACAACCTGGGTTTCGTCAGTCATGTCGTTTTCCGCTGCCGGAAGCAGCCACGCCTCTTCCTGCTCAGCCGGGGACGGACTTTCCCAGTCGGTCCAGGACGCATCCTCCTGATCATCCCGCAAATGCCTCATATCCTCGGCACTCAGGAGATCTACCCCGGGTATGGCAACATCCGCTGTACCAGCTTCAGGCCGAGACACGGCTTCCTCAATCTGCCAGAGGGCACGCATGCGCTCCGTCAGCTGGACACGGGCCCTGCTTTTTTCGCTGGTGGCGATATACATGCGAAAAAACATGCAGGACAAAAAGGCAAGCGCCGGAGCAAGCATCGCTGCAATGATATGAGCCAGCGAAATGGCCCCAAAAACCGCCGAGAGTGCAGACAGGGGGTCTTGCGCCCCGGCAACGACACCACGGCTCCAGTCGACAAGCTGTTGACTGACACTGCCCATCACCCCGGTCATGCTGCCAAAACTGTCTGTCACGACAAGGGAGAGCACATACCCGCCCGAGATAATCGCAACAGGGATGGCAACCAGCAGGGCCGCAGCCACGCTGGCCGGTACTGTAACTGCAATATACCTGAAAAGGTTTTTCCACACTATTTTGAGGATCTGGCCGGATTCAGCAGCAAGCCTGCGTACAAACCCGCCCCTGGCAACAGTCAGGCCAAAAAGCACATGGGAGGGAAACACCGCCAGTCCGAATACCAGCAGGACTCCGCATACGACGGCTGCGACCGAAACCGCAACGAGAGGGACAAGGACAATTGTGTACAGCAGGGACCCGACATGGGGTACCGCCAGAAGCAGGGTACCCAGAATCAGCAACACCAGGAGAAACAGAGTCAAAATGACGTACTTGAGCAGGATCCTGACAGCCTTGAGGCCATTCCCCAGATAGAGGGAATCCTCGTGATACTCATCATCCATCGCAAGCCGGCGCCGCTCCCGGGACGAAATCTCGGCCATGGACCATCCGATCGGAAGAATGGCGAAAAATATTCCGAGCCAGACCATCCACGGCTGGGACAGCTTGACAGAGAGGAACCAGAAGGAGAAGGCAAAAAAGAGGGCGATGGCCAGGCCAAAGAGACAGAAGATCCAGTAGCGCATGGATACCGAATCCCGCACGGCTCTCACAACCACACGCACCATCTGCCAGAAATACTGAAAGGCAAAAACGACGACATACCAGAGAGAGACAAGCGGCCTGGCCAGCCAGCGCAGCCAGTTCATCCGCATGGCCCAGAGGTGCAGGTCTTTGCCGGCAGTGTCCATCATCGTTACCTCGCCCCTTCTTTGTATCGCACCCTGCGCAGGCTGTCAATCCGTACCGCACGGCACAGAGAAGGACCCCTCAAGTATCGGCAGGCTGAGTGTTGATTCTTGAATTCGGCGGGCAGGAAAAAAACGGGGTTGCCCCGCCACTTTTGGGACAACCCCGGTACGATATGCCGTGTTATGGAAGGATCAGTCTTTCTTCCGTGAACGCGGGATCTTTTTCGGGCCCATTACTCCAGCTCCCGCCT
>JAKPMW010000449.1 GCA_029548715.1 Spirochaetota bacterium
CGGGCAAAGAGAGCCTGTGTCGAGGCACCCATCCCGAAGGTGAGCATGGTCGTCGTGATGATGACCATCTTCTCCTGCAGGGTTACATCACCGTGGCTGAAGAGGTTGAGGATGAAGTACCAGAGCGTGATATCGAGCAGGGCAAGACCGACCACAGTCAGACCCATCACGGCACCGCTGCGGAATGCCACCTGCAGGCCGCTGTTGAGTGAGCGCAGACAGCCCTGAGCAGTGCGCGATGAGGCATTGGTGGCAGTCTTCATACCGATAAAACCGGCCAGCGCCGAAAAAAGACCGCCGGTAATGAACGCAAACGGAACAAAGGGATTCTGCACGCCCAGTCCGTATGCAAGGATTGCAAAAAGGATCGTGATGGAGATAAACACGATCCCGACCACCCGGTACTGGCGCTTGAGGTAGGCGTAGGCGCCCTCACGCACGTATCCGGCAATCTCCTTCATCCTGGGGTTGCCCTCGTCCGCGCGCATCATGCTGCGATAGAAGTACCAGGCAAATCCGAGGGCGGCCAGTGAGGCACCAAAAGCCACCAGGATAATCGGCGGCAGGGCATCGGGCTGACCAGCCGCAGTCGCGGGTTCGCTTTTTTGGGCTTCTGCAACTTCGCTTTTGGCCGCAGGCTTTGCCTTGTCGGTTTTTTTGGCAGCATCAGCAGGTGCCGGTTTTTTCGCATCCGCTGCGGGAGCAGCCTTGACAGCCGCCACCGGTTTGGCAGGTGCATTCTGCTGGGCCACCAGGGGCAATACCAGCAGCCCCGCAGCAATAACCAGCAGAGCCCACAGCCCCGCCCGTCGTAATGTACGCATGATATCCAGACCTCCACGATCATGTAATTTGGAATACCTTTTGGGGAATGACGGGCACACGCCCGCCCCATACAAGAATACAGGATTCCTGGCGAAACCGCCACAACGAAATAAGCCTCTTCTCCAGACTGCATCCTGCATGCTATACTCAGAGACGTACGGCAATACCGCCTGACAACGAACCGTGCAAGGATGCGCCCCATGTTCCGGCAATTCTGGACTGACTGTGCCGTCATTTTCGGATTGGCCTGCATCGGCTTTGCCGGATTTGTCCTGCCAGACTGGGCAATTCTGGACGCCGAACTGGCCAGTGACGCCATCCCCCTCTCCATCCTGCTGTTTTGCAACGAATACGGCGCAGTCCTTCTGTCTCTGGCGACCTTTCGCACGGGTGCCTTTCTCTCCTTCAAGCCGGGCCGAACCGTTTCGGGGCACCTCTTTTTAAGCGGGATGCTGCTTGTCCTCGTTGTGACCGGCCTTGTGGTAACAACAAGTGCCTGGCAGACCCGCCTTTCGCAGGCCAGACAACGGATTTCGCTCCTCGAGCAGCAGTCCCTGCAGCGCAGCCTGGCCCGCGAACCAGCACGCATGTTCTCCGGATCCATCCTCTGGACACCCGTTATGGCACCCAGCGCCAAAATCCCCGGGGCCAGCCTGATCCGGGGCTCGCAGATCTGGACCGGCGGAACTCTCCTTGTTGAGCAATGGGCGCTGGCGAATTCCCTGCTCCTGACCACAAACGCCCGTCACGCACCCTGGACAGCGCTCCCGGGCGAGATCCGGGATATCCTGCCGGACATCCACCCCACCCTGGTCTCAGCCTCACTCGACGCCCGGCTCGCAACCCTTGTGCGCTGGCCCGTTATTCACCCGGCAAACGATGACTCGGGGCCCACCGGAAGGGTGCTTTTTCTGCTTGGCCTGGCCCTCTTCGCAGGCGGATGCGGCCTCCTCGTCAACCGGCCCGCCATCTCGCTTTTTCAGCGCGTCACTTCATATCTGCTCTTTGCAGGCGCGGTCGTCCTGCCCGTCTGGCTCTTTCATCTCTGGTGGTTTACCCGCCCGTCCGCTGGCGGGCTGACCAGCGAGGCAGACGGACTGATCAGGGGACTCGCCCTTCTCGTCCCGGGAATGCTTGCGTTTTTTGCCGGTTTCATCAGGCGCCGCCGCCTTGAAGCAAGGATCGCACGATGAACGATCGCGCCCAAACCCTCATCATCCGCTTTGTCCTTCTCTTTCCCCTGTTCACCCTGGGCATCCTCGGCCTCTACAGGCTCTTTCTGCCCCTGCTTGCCCCGGCAGCCGGGAGTGTGTCCCGGCTGCTTGTTGATGCCATCGTGCCGGCCTGCACAATCGGACTCAGCACCTCGGCCGCCCTGGTGTTTGCCGCCTTCTCCCATGGTGCACGCGAACGCAAGGAAGACCTTGCTCCCATCCGGATCGCCTTTGGCTGGATCATTTTTTTCGCGCTGCTTCTGATGGCCTTCGCTTCTTTCGGAACACCGGCCATCCACAAGCACCTCGCGATTTCTGACAATATGCCCGCCAGACCCAGACCGGTACCCAGCGAACCCCCGCTCAATTCCCTCAAGGACGGGATTCGGCACTATTACGATGCCAAATACGAGGCGGCCATTGACCGGATACGCACCTTTCTGGCAAGCGCCCCCGGAAACAGCATCGCGACAGACTATCTCGCAAGCGCCCAGGCCGCGCTCGC
>JAKPMW010000450.1 GCA_029548715.1 Spirochaetota bacterium
AAGAAGCCGCCCGACAGCAGGCCCAGGCAAAATCGTTTGCCGATGTGGCGGCCGAAGTCCCGACACGGACACTCGCCCAGACAGCCGTCTTTTTTTTCTCGCTGATCGGGATTCTGGTCTTCATCAACTGGGGACCCGACCCGGCCTCGCCCGTCTGGCAGGCCATCTACTCGGCCAAGTACTGGATCACGGGCTATTTCGTGCTGGCACTCGTGCTGCTGCTCTGGCTCCTCTTCAAGCGGGACGAACTGGCCTCCTGGACATCCGCCACCTGGGGCTTTGCCAAGCAGATCCTGCCACTGTTGCTGGGTGGTGTTCTTGTCGCCGGCTTTTTACTTGGACGACCGGGCCACGAAGCCCTGATCCCGTCAGACTGGGTCGCGAGCGCTGTCGGTGGCAACAGCATCCTGGCCAAGCTCTTCGCCTCCGTTGCCGGCGCCCTGATGTACTTCGCCACCCTGACCGAAATCCCCATCATGCAGGGGCTGATGGGGAGCGGGATGGGGAATGGCCCTGCGCTGGCTCTCCTCCTGGCCGGCCCTGCCCTCTCCCTCCCCTCGATGCTGGTCATCCGCTCGATCCTTGGCACAAAAAAGACCCTGGCCTTCGTCGGACTGGTTGTCGTCCTCTCCACCCTCGCCGGCCTGATCTTCGGCGCATTCTATCCCCAACCGTTTTCCGGCCCCGGCAGATAACAGGAGCTAAAATTCATGGAAGAACTTTTCATCGCCCTTGAAAAAGCCCTCTCCGGCGGAAGCATCCTGGCAGCCTTGGCCGCACTTGCCTGGGGGATGCTCTCGATCATCCTCTCACCCTGCCACCTCGTTTCAATCCCCCTTGTCGTCGCCTTCACCAGCAACCAGAAGTCAGGCTCTGCCAAAACCGGGCTTGTCTTCGGGAGCCTCTTTGCAGGAGGCATGCTGATCACGGTCCTCTGCATCGGGCTCGTCACGGCCGCCCTGGGCCGCTTTCTGGGCAATACCGGCACCATTGGTTTGATTGGCCAGATGGTGGCGGCTCTCGTCCTGCTTGTCATCGGACTCTGGCTGAGCGGACTCGTGCGCTTGCCCTTTCTTGATGCGCTGACTGGTCGCGGCGTACAGGCCAGACGAGGCAAGCTGGCTGCCTTTATCACAGGACTGGTCTTCGGGCTCTCAGCCGGCCCCTGCACCTTTGCCTGGATGGCCCCGATTTTGGCCATCACCTTTGCCAGCGCTCAAACCGATCTGATCAACGCCATCTGGCTTTTTGGCTGGTTTGCCGCAGGCCACGGAGGCGTCCTCGTACTGGCCGGAGTCTTTTCCGGGGCCGTCGAAAAAATGCTGCACTGGAGCAACGCCAGTGAGCGCACCGTCAAAGTCATTAAAATCGTGCTCGGGATACTGATTTTCCTGGGCGGCATCGCCATCATCCGTGACGCAATCGAAAAATTCTGACAAGAGGAGATACTATGGACATCAAGATTCTCGGGACAGGCTGTCCCAAATGCAAACAGCTTGAAGCCAATGCCAAAGAGGCCGTCGAAAAACTGGCCAACGGAGCAACAGTCGAAAAAGTTGGCGAACTGGCAAAAATCATGGAATACGGCGTGATGATGACCCCCGCCCTCGTCGTCGATGGCGTTGTCAAATCAAGCGGCAAGGTCCTCACTGCCGCAGAAATCATGGAGATCCTCAAATGAAAGCACTGTTTACAGCCATACTCTGTACCATCCTCTTCCTTGCCGCCTGTGGCAAAAGCGACGCCGGCACCCAGGCCCCGGTCCAGTCCCGCATCGTGACCCCGCCATCGGTGGGCGACATGCTCAACACCATCGACCAGTTCAAACTGACCGTCGTCGAGCTCGGCTCGGTCAACTGCCGCCCCTGCAAGATGATGACCCCTGTCCTTGAGCGACTCTCCAGCGACTACGCCGGCACAGTCCAGGTCGTTTTTTTCGATGTCTGGCAAAACCAGGCCCCGGCCGAGCACTACCGCATCCAGTCCATCCCCGTCCAGATCATCCTTGACCCCACCGGGCACGAGCTCTACCGCCATGTCGGCTACATCCCCTACGACAACCTCAAGGGCATCATCGAGCAATTGCTCGCCAAGGGGGCCAAAAAATGAAGCGGGTCCTCTTTCTCTGCACGGGTAATTCCTGTCGCAGCCAGATGGCCGAGGGCTGGGCCAGATTTTTTTTGGGGAACAGTCTTCAGGCCTTTTCGGCGGGCATCATCGCCAAGGGACTCGACCCGCGCGCAGCGCGGGTCATGGCTGAAGCCGGCGTTGACATCAGCGCACAGACATCCAAAACTGTCAGCAGCCTGATCGAAGCACACCGAGACCAATTCGGGCAGTCACCCGATATGCCACCCCCCTTTGATCTTGTGATTACCGTCTGTGGCCATGCACATGAAACCTGCCCCCGATTTCCCGGAAAAGTGCGCGTTATCCATCATGGCTTCGACGACCCGCCCCATCTCGCCGATACAGCTTCCAGCGAGGATGAAGCACTTGGCCACTATCGCCGGGTCCGTGACGAGATCCGTGCCTTTGTCGAGCATGAGCTGGCCGCCTTGCTCGACTGATTCTGGACATCGCCCCGGATACAAGCGGCCGCAATCCATACCATTCACACCGAACAAGGAGGAAACCATGAGTACACAGCAACAGGGAATAGGATTTTTCGAAAAATATCTGACGGCCTGGGTCCTGGCCTGCATGGCCATCGGGGTAGCCATCGGTCAATTCATGCCCGAGATCCCCTCATTATTGTCACAGCTTGAGTATGAAAACGTCTCGATCCCCATTGCCGTCCTGATCTGGCTGATGATCTTCCCCATGATGATGAAGGTCGATTTTGCCAGCATCAAAAATGTTGGCAAAACCCCCCGGGGGCTCTATGTCACATGGATAACAAACTGGCTGATCAAGCCGTTCACCATGTTTGGCATTGCCTGGCTCTTTTTTTTCGTCATCTTCAAAAACCTGCTCCCGCCCGAACTCGCCCGGGACTATCTGGCCGGAGCCGTGCTTTTGGGAGCTGCCCCCTGTACCGCCATGGTCTTTGTCTGGAGCCATCTCTCCAGGGGAAATCCGGCCTACACCGTCGTCCAGGTCGCCACCAATGACCTGATCATCCTGGTCGCCTTTACGCCCATCGTTGCTTTTCTGCTCGGTGTCAGCGGCCTGGCCATACCCTGGGGTACCCTGCTTCTTTCGGTTGGCCTCTTTGTTGTCATTCCCCTCACGGCCGGAGCGCTCACCCGGATCCACATCACCCGGAGACGGGGGCTGGAGTATTTTGAAAAAACCTTTCTTCCCAAATGGAATGGCGTCACCGTCAGCGGACTCCTCTTGACCCTGATATTGATCTTCAGCTTTCAGGGCAAAACCATCCTTGACCAGCCCCTTGACATCCTCCTGATTGCCGTCCCGCTGGTCCTGCAGACATTTTTGATCTTTTACATCGCCTGGTTCTGGGCCCGCCGCTGGGGCCTGCCCCATGAAATCGCCGCCCCGGCCGGCATGATCGGCGCCTCAAATTTTTTTGAACTCGCCGTAGCGGTCGCCATTGCCCTGTACGGAGCCAAATCACCCGTCGCACTGGCCACCATCGTGGGCGTCCTCGTCGAAGTCCCCGTCATGCTGACCCTGGTCCGTATCGCCAATGCAGCGCGGGCACGGTCTGAAAAACGATCCCAGGCATAAACAGATCTTTCCTGGGCGTTATTCTCTGAGCACATCACTCCACTGGAAATATGTGATCCGCAAATACCAGCACGAATGATCCATATTGTCACGAGGGGCGGTTCGCGAACCGCCCCTCGTGATCCGAAAAAATCTCCCCCTGGTGTGTAACATCAGCGCACCCAAAACATCGTCTTCCAAACATGACAATCAAACACCGGGCACGGCCAAGCAGCCGGCACCATGGTGTCGCAATGCCTATTCATCAGGCAGGGCTATGCATCACTCCAGTAAAGACCGGCATTCCCGTGCGTGTGTCCACGATGATAAAGACAAAGGGCCGGTCAGCAATGAAGCGGAACGGGATCTCGCGATCCATGTGCATTGAGGACGTGGCCTTCATGCCAACCACAGTCACAGCGGCTGCCTTGGTCCCCTTTTCGTCAACCTCGATCACGGCCTTGTGCAGCACTTTGTCGATGGTCAGGTCACGCTTCCCGGTGATCCCCGAAAAATCGGCCGCATCGGAAAAAGCCAGGCCCATCCCCATGGCCTTGAGTTGATCAACCAGATCCTTGACGCCCCAGGAAAGATTGAATCGGGGAATGCGCACCTCGCCCTCACGCTGGCGCAGGGACTGACGGATGCGTGACAGTTCGGCCCAGTCCAGTGAGCCAAGATACTCACGCATATTCCCGCGCTGCGCCGGAAGGATGGCCAGCATGGCAAAGCGGCCGTCACCATAGGGCAGCTC
>JAKPMW010000360.1 GCA_029548715.1 Spirochaetota bacterium
ACGGGAGCGGGCTTGTGCATATTGCGGCCCTCTGGGGGCGTGAGGATATCGTGCAGATGCTGCTTGAGAGGGGCCTGGCTGTTGACAGTACCAACACCTGGGGATTGACTCCGCTGCATCTGGCATGCGAGAATCGCCACGTCTTTACCGTACGAACCCTTCTGGCGGCCAAGGCATCGCTTGTGGCTCGGGATCGGGAGGGAAAAACACCCCTCCATTGGGCTGTGATCGGTGGGCATCCCGTGGTGGTCACCATGCTGCTTGAGGCCGGAGCCAGCCAGACGGCTGACCGGGATGGACGTACGCCCCTGTATCTGGCGAAGCAGCGTCCCCGGATCCTGTTGCAGCGGATCCTTGAAACGAGAGCAAGGATCAGTGAGAAGAGCCCATAACTATCAGAATAGTATAAAATAGGGGAAATCCCCTATGGAACAGTGGAAGAAGACCGTGTATGCTGAGGGTAACGGGGTGGCGTGCGGCAGGTTGTC
The DNA here is from genome assembly GCA_029548715.1 of Spirochaetota bacterium. GTDB lineage: Bacteria > Spirochaetota > JAGLSM01 > JAGLSM01 > JAKPMW01 > JAKPMW01. The sequence goes on from JAKPMW010000360.1 coordinate 489, forward strand.
GTGGCGGTCTCCCGAAAAAACGAGGAGGATTGGTATGAAAAAGACACTTCTTTCGGTACTCTCGCTCGTAGTGCTTCTTGTCGCCACCAATTGCAGTATCGGGCCCGATGTTGTCGGGGTCAGTGACTACGAGTCGCGGGCGATTACCACGCTCAATGGAAGCGGTGCACCAGCCTATCACAACCAGTCGGACCGGATCAGGATTGCGTCCTTTAACATCGAGATTTTCGGGACCACCAAGACGTCACGCCCCAATGTTCTCTGGACCCTGGCGCATATTGCTACCCGCTACGATATTATTGCAATCCAGGAAGTCGGCTCAAACGGGACCCCGTCTGACTCGACGGCAACAACGGTCATGAATACCTACATCAACGCCGTTAACGGGATCGCAGGTTCGGGGGCGTATTCTTACGTGCGTGGCCATCAGTACGCCTTTGTGTATCGCAATGCAACCATCACGAAAAAGGCTTCCGGTCTCTACAGCGGCTCCAAGACCTTCAGCTATACTCCGCTGCGGGCCAACTTTGCCGTCAAGAACAACAGCTTCGACTTTGCCATGCTGACGATCCACACCAGCCCGAGCAAGGCTGTCACCGAAATCCCCGCCCTGCAGACGGCCATGTCCGAAACCCGCACCTTCTACAACGAGCAGGACGTGATCTGCCTGGGCGACTTCAATGCCGATGGATCGTATTATTCGGCCGGGGCGGCCGGGGCGAGCCTCAATGGGTGGTCGACATCGACCTATATTACGGTTATCAAAAACGGTGTTGATACGACAGTTTCGACTGGCAATTCCTATACCTACGATCGCATCCAGATTTACAATGGTGCAACCTACCAGGATTACACCGGGTATTCCGGCGTGCTCAAGTTTGCCTCGTACTACAAGGTCAGCATGCTTGAAGGGACAACGACGACCGCCGGTAAGGAGTCGGCGCTCTCCGATCACTATCCCATCTTTGCCGATTTCCGAAAGAGTGCGGACACAAACTGAAACCTGTCAACACGGGTTGGGTTTCAAAAAGGCCGCCAAAATTGGCGGCCTTTTTGTTTGGTATGTTTCATTGTGCGGGTCAGCGTGGTTGAATCGGCCTGTTTCAGGCCTGAGACTCTTCATTAAAAAAATGGCGCTTAACCGAGCGCCTGATCGATATCGGCGATGATGTCGCGGACGTCTTCGATGCCGACCGAAAAGCGGATCATTCCGGGATCGATCCCGGCCTGGACAAGTTGCTCGTCGGAGAGTTGCCGGTGTGTCGAGCTGGCCGGGTGGAGGACGGAGGTTCGGGCGTCGGCTACGTGAACGACGATCGCGGCCAGCTTGAGCCTGTTCATGAATCGTGCAGCGGCCTCACGGCCACCCTTGATGTGGAATGAGATGACGCCGCTGGTCCCGTCCGGAAGATATTTGGTCGCAAGATTGTGCCAGGGGGTCCCTTCCAGTCCGGGATAGTTGACTGAGAGGATGGACGGGTGTTGGGTGAGGTGCCGGGCCACGGTCAGGGCGTTGGCGGAATGACGCTCGATGCGCAGGTGCAGGGTCTCCAGACCGAGGTTGAGGAGAAAGGCGCTTTGGGCGGTCATGCTCGCTCCGAGGTCACGCATGAACTGGACTCGGGCCTTGGTGATGAAGGCTTTTTCCTTGAAGGCTTCGCTGTAGACCAGTCCGTGATAGCTCGGATCGGGACTTGTGAAGAGCGGGAAGCGCCCGCTTGTCCAGTCAAAGCGGCCGCTGTCAACGATTACACCCGAGATGCAGGTGGCATGCCCGTCCATGTATTTTGAGGCGGAGTGGATGACGATGTCCGCGCCGTGCTCGAAGGGCCGGCAGAGGACCGGTGTGGCAAAGGTGTTGTCCACGACCAGGGGGAGCTTGTGCTCCCGCGCAATCCTTGAAAACTTGTCAAAATCAAGAACTGAAAGTTTCGGATTGGCCAGGGTCTCCCCGAAGAGGGCCTTGGTGTTGGGGCGGATGGCCCGGGCGATCTCTTCGGCCGGTGCATCCTGGTCGACAAAGGTGGTTTCGATCCCGAGGCGACGCAGGGTCACATCCAGGAGATTCCAGGACCCTCCGTAGATCGTGGCCGAGGAGACGATGTGGTCGCCGGCCTGGGCCAGGTTGAGGAAGGTAATCAGGGTTGCAGCCTGTCCTGATGAAGTGCAGAGTGCGCCGACACCGCCTTCGAGGCTGGCGATCTTGTCTTCGACGCAGGCGACGGTCGGGTTGGAGATGCGGGAGTACATGTGGCCTTCGGCCGTCAGATCAAAAAGCCTGGCGACTTCTTCGGTCGAGTCATACTTGTAGGTTGTGCTCTGGTAGATCGGCAGGATGCGGGGTTGCCCGTTTTCCGGTTTCCAGCCTTCCTGCAGACAGCGTGTGTTGATGTGCCAGTCGTTCATATTGGCCTCCCGCATGAGTGATACCGACAATCTTAGTCAGGAAGCCCTGAGGCTGTGCAATATTTAGCCGGGGACCGCACCGTAAGGGTCACTCCGTGATCTTCTCCCAGGCTTTTTTCAGTTCGCCGAGGAGGATTGCCCCCTTGAAGTTGACCGGAACAGGCGCAAACCGGAGCCTGTCAGGCCGGGCTCCCTTCGAGACCTGCTCCCGGGCTTCGCTGATAAAACTCTGCCCGATCTCCTGCTCCATGGAGCGGGCCCGTTCGGATACCAGTTCGATCGTGATGCAGCAGGCATCCTCATGCTCGCTGCCGATCTTGATTCCTGCAGATGCCAGGGTGAATTCATCAGCACCAAGTCCGTAGTGGTCTGCCGTCCATGCACCCAGTTCGGCATTGATCTGTTCGCAGGAATAGTTCGAACCTCCCCGGATGATGAGTGCCGAATCACGGCTCATCCAGTAAAAGTCACGTCCCTGGTCGGCAGGGTCGACAAGATAAAAGCAGATATCCTCAAGTCCGAGATACCAGCCATCCTCAAAGACGGACTGTGTCTTCTCGTCGTCGTTGACGTATCCCTTCATCAGGTTTGACCCGCGGGTGATCAGGTAGCCGGGGACACCCGGGCTGCAGTCACGCATAAATCCCGGATTTTCCCGGTCAATGGACTCAACGACCCGGCACCTGGTCAGTCCGGGATGCTCCCGTCCGATCCAGTAGCCTGTCTCCGGGGAGTCGTTGCGCCGGTGCTCCCAGCCCCTGGCGAAGATTTCGAGGCGTTGCTTGTCGGGGAGACTGACGGGAGTTCCGAGAACCTGGAGGCATGTCTCCGTCGAACCAAAGCGCACGACGGGAAGCCGTCCGGTCAGGCGCCTGACCCGCTCAACGGTTGTTGGGCCGACAGGTGCCGATCCGATCAAGAAATCGACTTTTGAAAGACTCTCTGCCAGACCTGCCAGGGGGAGTTTTCCGCCTGCTGTCAGTTCCTCCAGAAAATCAAAGTGGCGGGCGACAACCGGTGCGACGACCCGTCCTCTGGCCCGGGCGGAGATTTCACGCAGTGCTGTCCACCAGGGGGTCGAGTAGCGCGAGAAGAGATGGATCCTGGTGAGTGGCCTGCGCAGTCCCCAGTCAGTGATGGCCGAGGAATTTGTGTGGTGCATGGGGTTGACCACGACGAGATCCAGTGCATCCCGGGGTGTGATGGCGAGCATATCCTCAAGGGCTGCGGCGTTGGTGGCGTAGTTGTTCCAGGTAAGCATGACACCCTTCGGGGTTCCGGTTGTTCCGGATGTAAAGACAATCAGGCGGGTGTCATCGGCGTCGACCGGGACAGTCCCGGGAAGACCAAGATCCAGGGTGTGGTCAAGGACATCACGGGTGTTGACAAAGACAGCCGACCCCAGGCGGTTTCTCAGGCCTTCGTAAAGTTCCGGATCAAAGGTCTCATTTACAACGATCGCCGAGGCCTGGGGCTTCTGGAATTTGTAGACTATCTGTTCGAGCGAATCTGCCTGCCAGTTGATGGCAACAGGAATTGCCCCGAGGATGGCGGCTCCCATCCTGAACACCGGATCCAGCCAGTCATTGTCGCCAAAGCAGTGGAGGATGCGGGTTCCATGGCTGCATCCATGCTGAGCCAGAAGCCCTGCAGCCCTCCCGGCAAGCCGGGCAAATTCGGCACGGGTGACAGTCAGTACGGATGGTGACTCACCGAAACGGGTGTACAGGATGCAGGGCTCATCCGGACTCGCGAACCCTGGTGCATACTGGAGCGGGATGCTCTCGATGGACATGGAATTCTCCTGGTCAGATATCGATACAGACGATGCATACGTCATCGTCAAAGGTCGCAGCGCCCCTGAAGGTGCGTAATGCTTCAACGAGGGCATTCACACACTCACGTGCGGGGAGGTTGGCCAGGTCTCCCAGGACTGCGGACATGGCCATGGTTTCGAAGTCACCGCTTTCGGCATCGTGCAGATTGACCGCTTCGACAAGGCCGTCGGTGTAGAGCAGGAGCTTGCTTCCGGGAGCGAGCTGGACACGACTGCTCTTCCAGTATCCCTCACCCGAGGGAAGCTCGAAGTTGTGCAGGACCGCAAGCGGGAGGCGCCTGATTCCGCTGTCCAGCGCGTGTACTTCGCCCCGGGGGGTGATGATCAGGGGGTGGTTGTGCCCGGCCGAGGCGTAGGTCATCTCCTGGCGGTCCTTGTCCAGGATCCCGTAAAATGCGGTTACAAAATTCCCGCCCGTTCGCTGGCTGAGCTGTCCGTTGAGGGTATGCAGCATCCGTCCCGGGTTTTCGGCCCTGCCTCCGGTCTGCTGGATATGACTTTTTACCATGGACGTAATCAGGGCCGCAGGGACACCGTGTCCCGATACGTCCGAGACAATCACACCCAGCGAGTCGTCTTCGAGGGGGATGAAGTCGAGGAAATCTCCTCCTACTTCCTCCATGGGTTGGTAGAAAAAGGCGATGGAGGGGGACGGGCTGGATGAGGGAATCATCTGCATCTGGATGGTGCGGGCCATCTCCAGTTCCTTTTGAAGCCGCTCGCCCTGCTGGCGCAGGCGGTTGCGCTCGGTCTCGAGCTCGGTTGTGCGGGCCTGGACCTTGTATTCAAGATTTTTTGTCAGGTCCTCAATGATGGTGAAGGCGCGCGAAAAGCGGAAGGCGAGAAGCCATGCCTGTGAGAGAACAAAAAGAAAGAGCCCGAGGGGAAGGATCAGCAGGGTGTCGTGCTGGACGGTATTTTCAACGATGATATCGTGGATGATGGTAGTAGCCAGTACGGCGTATCCCGCAAGCATGATCAGGCTGCCGTCACGTTTTTGCTGCAGGGCCCCGACGATGATGATCAGGCTCACCACAAGAACCACAAGTGTTGCAGCGTCAAGTACGATGCCCGAGCGGCAGAGGAGGTCCAGAGGTGCCAGCAGGCAGAAGGCCGAAGCGGCCTCAAAGATCCGCCGGGTCCACCAGAGGGGTTGCTTCAGGATGTTGTTCCCGTAGACTGCAGTGATAAAGCCGAGAAAGGCGAGCACCCCAAGGGTCTGGGTAAGCATGAAGAGCCGGTAGGTCAGGTCCCAGGATATCCCGGGGAACATCTCGTGGATCCGGTGCTCTCCGGTGACAAGAATCCGGAGTGCTATCAGAAAGCAGAAGAGCGCAAAAAAGGCCGGCGCGCGTTCGTGGCGGCGCAGGATAAACGCCCCCAGATGATAGAGTCCGATCATGATCAGGCTTCCCGTCAAAAAGGCCTCGTACCTGTTGCGAGCTGTCTCCCTGGCTGTGATGACCCCGGATGTTCCGACCAGCAGCGGGGAGGGGATCCCGCCCTTGTAGTATCCCCAGTTGGCCAGACGGAGACTGAGTTCGACCCGGCCGTTGCTGATGGGGCTGATGACAGTCCCGGGCTGCCAGTGGTGCATGGTTTCGCGGGCGGTTGGGCCGGGGAACCCCCGTCTGAGTACCGGCCGGCCGTCAAGGCTGAGCACATGAGCCGAATGGAGGACCGGGACAGTGAAACCAAGGATATCGATGCGAGGATCAACCTGCAGTGTGAGCGCAAACTCGACCATTCCTTCACCGGGAAGGCCGAGTTCGCTGAAGAGGGCCGGGACCCGGGCCGGGTGCCATTCGCCGGTTTCGGGTGCGAGTTGACGACAGCGCCAGAAACCGGTCAGGGGGACAGGCCTTGAGTCAAGGTCGATGCCTCTCAGGTCAAGGACACCGTCGACGGCAGCGGGCAGTGTCCCCGCGTGCATCTGCGGGGCGAGACTGACGACGATACAGAGGATGGCGTGTCGCAGTCTCATCCGATCTCCATAGCCAGGGGTGTGCCGACAGGTCCCAGTATGTGCCCATGTTGCACCTGCTGTCAATGGCGATTGCAATGTGGTGGGCAAGCCCGTTGTCCCGCCCTTCGGGCGGGGGCTCCTCTGAGGATGAATTCGCCGGATACAGGCCGCAACACTCCCGGAGTAACCCCTGCAAGTGGAGACTGCGCCCTTGGGGGAGAGCGCCTGCTTTTTGCGGTCACACCCGTTTGCGCTTCAGGCTCTTTTCCTTCGGCCAGATCCGTGTTATACTCTTATTCCTTTTGACTCTCGTGTAAGCAGGATCCACCCCGTGATGATACGAATTGGTCTATCAGCCTGCGCTCTTGTGGTGCTGGTATTGAATACGCTTTCTGCCAGGACGGACCCGTCCACCAATCTTGAATACGTCCCGCCCGGAGCGGTTGTCCGGCGGATCCAGATTCGTGTCAACGAGGTCTTTCCCGAAGACAAAAACTTTTTTTTCGATGTGGCCAATGCCTTCCACGTGCGGACAGCCGAGGCGACGATCCGCAACGAGCTCCTCTATGCCGAAGGGGACGTATACAACCAGGATCTCGTTGATGAGAGCGAGCGGAACCTGCGCAAGCTCAACATCTGCGTTGTCGAGCGGACACGTACAACTCCTGTCCCGGGTCAGCCCGGGCAGGTTGATGTCCATGTCGAGGTGCGGGATATCTGGAGCCTGTATTTCAATATCAAGCTCGAATCGTCGGGCGGAGTGACGCGCTACAATTTCAAATGGGGCGAGCGGAACTTTCTGGGCCGCAATCTTTCGCTCGAGCTCGAGCTTGACCGGGATACCTTTTTCAACCGCTGGAGACAGCATTTTGACGAGCCGAGACTCTTCGGGAGCCGCTGGAGGTTTTTTGAACGGATCGGGTTCTATTACGACCATGACGGGAACAGGGTCGGTGAGGGGATTGAGCTCTACCTGATCCGGCCCCTTTTTGCCCGCAGCGAAAAATGGGGCTGGCAGACCTCGTTCCAGTATGATGATGAATACATCATCAAAAACGAGGGGGACAGGATCAAGGAAGTTGAGGTTGCGCCTGGCGTGTTTCTCCCGCGCAAGTATTTCCACAAGAGCTATGTCCTTGAAAACGTCCTTGTCCGTTCATTCGGCTATACCAATAAGTTCAACATGGGGTTGTATGTTCGTAACGAACAAAACCGGTACAGGGGATATGATGGCCTTCCCCACGAGTATGATGATGAATTTCGCAGGCTGGTGATGAAGGACGACTATACCCGGCACAAGTTCGGGATTCTCCTGGACGCCAATAACCACCGCTTTATCCGTATCCGCAACCTCAACAACTACGGGAGGATCGAGGACCTGGCCCTTGGGACATCGATCCGTACCACCCTGTCCGCCTCCCGGACCCTCTGGGGCTCGGATGAAAACGGGTGGTATTCGACGATCACCCTCTCCAATACGGCGATGATTGGCCAGAATCATATCTCCATGGCTGTGGCCAGTTTCTCATCGGACTTTGTAGCCGGATCCGGTCAGCGGGACATGGTGACCACCCTGCGCTATGTCCATCATATCCGCAACCTGCCCCTGGGGACACTCTCCCTGCGGGCGGAAACGTCTATCGGAGAGCGGCTCGAAAACGATTCGTACCTCTCCCTGGGGGCGGACAAGGGGTTGCGGGGGTACGTCTCCAACCGCTTTGAGGGTGACAGGCGGATTGTGTTTAACGCCGAGTACCGGTTTGACCCGCTTCCCTTTATCGAAAATCCCTGGATCGCCTTTGCCGCGTTTTACGATCTCGGTGCCTGCTGGTTCAACCACGAGCGCAGCCTGGCGGATGTCCGCTTCTATCCCGCCCTCGGACTTGGCCTGCGCCTTGCGATTCCCAGCCTCAATCCGGCCATGATGCGGTTTGATTTTGGTTTCAATCTCGGCAATGGGCCAAGTACAATCGGCAGCATTTTTTCATTCGGATATAATCATGCATTCTGACAGCATACACGGTGCGGTTTTGGATGTGGGGGATGTGCTGATTTTTATGGGTTCCGCAGAAAGGCAAAAAGCAGTGCAGACTTGTCTGGATGGCAGGAAGGCATGCTGAACAGCGTTGTACGGTATACAGGGGCGATCGTGACGAGGGTCTTGTTTCTCCCACGGCGCCGGAAAGGGATGGTGTGCAATGGCCAAACTCTATTTTCGCTATTCTGCGATGGGAGCGGGGAAGTCACTCGACCTGCTCAAGGTTGCCTATAACTACGAAGAGCGGGGAATGAAGGCACTGATATTTAATTCGGAGCTGGATACCCGCTTTGGGCGGGAGTGCGTAGCCTCGCGGGCCGGGATTCACATGGATGCCATACCCTACGGAGCAGAGACCGATTTTGCCGCCCTCTACCGTCAGTCGCGATCCGGGACCGGCGGGGATATACACTGCCTTCTTGTGGACGAGGCACAGTTCCTCACAAAAAAGCAGGTCGAGGACATTGTCCATATCGTCAACGACGAGAGGATTCCGGTGATCTGCTACGGGCTGCGGACCGATTTTATGGGACAGCTTTTTGAGGGGAGCACCTGGCTCTTGGCCTGGGCGGACTCGATCGAAGAACTCAAGACGGTCTGCTGGTGCGGGCGCAAGGCCACAATGAACGCCCGTGTTGTCGATGGCCGGATTGTGCGCCAGGGCGAGCAGGTCCAGATCGGGGGCAATGAGAGCTATCTTGCCCTCTGCCGCGAACACTACCTTTCGGGCGAACTTGAGCGGGAGGGCCGGGACTGAGCCGGTCAGTCCCGCTTCCGTGCCGGGCCGGATGAGGCTACGACCCTGACCAGGATGACCGGCAGCCAGAGCGTCCCGAGGACCGCGCCCAGGGCGGTGTCGAGCCGCCCCAGGGTGCGTGACCGGTGGGCCGCGCCGGCGATCACGTTGAGGATCCGGACAGCGGTTTCAAAGAGGAGCCAAAGGACAAGGACGATGGTCCGCCAGGCTGACTCGTTTGTCCCGGGGATGCTGATGACAGCCGGGGCCTGCGTGACCGGCCTGACGGCCGGAAGGATCGAAACCATTGTCCCTGCGGGCATCAGGCGGGCGAGTTCGGCGGCCAGTTGTGCGCGCATTTCGCCGACAATCCGGGCGCTTGCCTCATCGGGAACGTGGATCCTGACCGTTGCGGTTGGCTGGAGGATGAGCCGCGGGGGGGTGCTGTCCATGCTCCGGGCTGTCTTGTCCTCATTGATCGGTCGGGGCCTGCTTCCGGCATCGGCAACCCTGCTGCTCCCGGCTTTTTTTGCATTGGTGGACAGGTGTTCTGCCTTGAGGACGGTTGTCGCCCGCATGCCCAGGGCCAGTTTTTCCTCCGCACTGGTTGCTCCGAGTGCCAGCGAGTCTTTCGAGTCGGTCTTTGCCTTGTCTTCTTCCCTGATGATGGATGGACGGGGAAGTTCGGCTGAAAATCGTTCGCCTTCGGCATCAGTGCTGCGGAAGCGGGACTCCTTGACCGGCTCGCGCCTGGCGCTGGCCGGCTGGGCCGGGATGCTGATGCGCCGTGTCCCTTGCTCGACCGAAAGACTGATATCCGATTCGGGCAGGCCGGTGGCCCGGGTGACGGCCCGGGTTGCGGGATCGGCAGGTTGCCCGGCCCTGATCTCCCGTGCCGGGGCGGACGAGAGCGGAAGTTCCGGGGGGGTCAGGACACCCCTGGCCAGAAAAACGGAGACCAGGATGGCCGGGATGGAGGCAGCCACTGCGAGGAGTGGACGCAGGCGGG
>JAKPMW010000366.1 GCA_029548715.1 Spirochaetota bacterium
CGATAACTGACATGCGCCGCCCCGTCAGTATGTGCTGCTGCCCGTGCCGCCCGTCACAATGGCGACGCTGGAGCTGGCACCGACCCGGGTTGCCCCGGCCTTGACCATGGCAACCACGTCATTATAGGTCCGCACGCCACCCGAGGCCTTGACGCCCATCTCGGGACCGACCGAGCGCCGCATGAGGGCGATATCCTCGGGTGTCGCGCCACCCTTGGCAAATCCGGTCGATGTTTTGACAAAATCCGCTCCGGCCTTTTTGCACAACTGGCAGGCAATCACCTTTTCGCTGTCTTCGAGCAGCCCGGTCTCAAGGATCACCTTGAGGATGGTGTTTTGCCGGGTGGCCCGCCGTACCGCACGAATCCCCTCTTCGACAGTGGCCAGATCTCCGGACTTGAGGGCCCCGATATTGAGGACCATGTCAATCTCGCCTGCCCCGTCCTCGATGGCCCGGCGTGTCTCGAAGGCCATCGCCCGGGCCTCCATGGCGCCGAGGGGGAAGCCGACAACCGAGCAGACCTTGACCCCGGTCCCGCGCAGTTTTTTGGCACAATAGGCAACCCAATTGGTGTTGACGCAGACCGACCAGAAGCGGTACTGGATCGCCTCGGCGCAGAGTTTGTCAAACTGGTCCTGGGTGGCCTCGGGCTTGAGCAGGGTGTGGTCGATGATGGAGGCCGCATCGGCCGGTGAATTCAGCGTGATTTTTTGACCACCGACACCGTTATTGGTCCCGGCCGGTTTTGAGCGAAATTCGCTGCCGCGCTGGAGTTTCGCCAGCACCTCGCGGGTGATTTTATCGATGAGTTCGTTCTGGTCCATAGGTTACAACCCTCCAAGTTTTTCTGCTGCCATCATTTTATTGATCCGCGGCCAGTGGCGGCCGCCCTCGAATCGCGTCTCAAGCCAGACCCTGACCATCTCGCAGAGGGTCTTTTCGTCATGCATCGGCCCGCCCAGGGTCAGGACGTTGGCATTGTTGTGCAAGCGGCTGTTCTGGATCGTCTTGATGTCATAACACAACGCAGCGCGGATCCCGCGCACCTTGTTGCAGACCATCGAGCTCCCGATCCCGGCTCCGTCGATCATGATCCCCCGCTCGCACTCGCCGCTGGCCACCTTTTTGGAAACCTTGATGGCCAGGTCCGGATAATCCACAGGATCTGTGGAATACGCCCCGACATCGACAACCCGGTATCCCAGGGTCGGCAAATAGGCCTTGAGGATTTCCTTGGCCGGAAAACCGCCATGGTCCGAGCCGAGTGCCACCCGGCGGACCGTGTCCTTGCGGTTGGCAGGATCGGCATCGTCCTGGACAGGCTGCCAGGTGGATGCGTAAAGCCCACCGACCACATTGCTGATGATCCTGTTGGGTGAATCAGCCATGCATCATTCCTCCATCAATCTCGCTCGACCGCATCGACGATCCCCACGATAACCGTGCGGATCGGGGCCTTGGAATCCCCCAGGATCATGCGCGCCGAGTTGCCCTCGTCATTGACAAGGACAAGGTCGCCCGTTCCGGCCTGGGCCCTGTCCACCGCCAGAAACGTTTTTCCTGCCGGCTTCCCCTCGGGGTCAACAGGCTGGACAACCAGCATCGTGCACCCCTGGTACCCCTCGTGCTTGTGCGTTGAAACAACATTCCCCATTACCCTGCCCAGTATCATGCCTGCACCCCGATATCGTCCACAATCCCGAGGACACTGGCATCGGAGGGATTGAAGGCATTGGGCAACGCCATTGCCGCTTCGCGTCCGCCCTCAAAAAAGACGAGATCCCCCGGCCCGGCCTGCACCGTATCACAGGCCGCAATCATGTCCCCGACGGGCTTCTTCTGTTCATCAAGCGGCTGAACCAGAAGCAGCGTCACCCCTTCGAATGAGGGATCCTTGCGGGTACAGACAACACTTCCCATAACCCTGCCGAGTTTCATTTGGCCCCCCTCACACAATCCTGAACGAATCGACCAGCACGCAGCGCCGCTCGCGGGTAAAGGTGCGCGCCCGCGTCAGTCCCTCGCCGGTCGGGCTGGCAATGGTCAGGGTGGTAAATCCCGGCTCCCCTACGCCCAGCCCACTGTAGATCGGTCCGTTTTTGACAAAGATCGAGCAGTTCATCAGGCGTGCCATCCTGGAGAGCTTGGTCACATCGTGCGAGTGCATGCTGGCCGAGTGGCGGAAGCCGTGCTCGCACTGGAAGGCCAGCTCGATCGCTTCATCGACATTGGCACAGCGCACAAGGGGAATCACCGGCATCAGCTGCTCGGTCCAGGCCAGGGGATGCTCTTTGGAAACCTCGCACAGAAGGAGCTTTGTTTCCTTGGGAATCGAGAGGCCCATGTCGGCCGCAATC
>JAKPMW010000375.1 GCA_029548715.1 Spirochaetota bacterium
CCCTGATGGATGAGCTGGTAGAAAGCGTGCTGGCCATTGGTCCCCGGCTCGCCCCAGATGATCGGCCCCGTCTGCCAGGTGACCGGCTCCCCGTCGCGGCCCACCGACTTGCCGTTGCTCTCCATGTCGCCCTGCTGGAAATAGGCGGCAAAGCGGTGCAGGTACTGGTCGTAGGGCAGGATGGCGTGCGAATGAGCCCCGAAGAAGTTGTTGTACCAGATCCCGAGGAGTGCCAGGATGACCGGAATATTCGCTTCAAAGGGCGTACTGCGGAAGTGCTCGTCCATCTCGTGCGCCCCGGACAGGAGCTCCTCAAAGGCCTCGTAGCCCAGATAGCAGGCGATGGAGAGTCCAATGGCCGACCAGAGTGAATAGCGCCCCCCGACCCAGTCCCAAAACCCGAACATGTTGGCCGGATCGATGCCGAATTTTTTGACCTCGCTCTCGTTGGTCGAGATGGCCACGAAATGCTTCGAAACATGCGCCACGTCCCCAGCTGCCCTGACAAACCAGTCACGGGCCGAATGGGCATTGGCCATCGTCTCCTGCGTCGTGAAGGTCTTTGAAGCGATCATGAAGAGGGTCGTTTCGGGATCAAGACGCTTGAGGGTCTCGGCAATATGGGTCCCGTCAACGTTGGAGACAAAGTGGACACTGATGCCCGGCCGGGCATAGTGCCTGAGGGCCTCGGTCACCATGACCGGACCGAGATCCGAGCCCCCGATCCCGATGTTGACGATGTCCCTGATCCGTTTCCCGCTGTAGCCCTTCCATTCGCCGGAGAGGACCCGCCCCGAAAAATCCTTCATCTTAGCCAGGACAGCGCGCACATCGGGCATCACATCCCGCCCGTCAACCACGACCGGACGATCCGACCGGTTGCGCAGGGCGGTATGCAGGACGGCCCGGTTTTCGGTAACATTGATCGGCTTGCCGGAAAACATGGCTTCGATGGCCCCGGCCAGATCCATCTCGTTGGCAAGAGCTACCAGCGCCGCACGGGCCTCGTCATCAATGATATTTTTGGAATAATCGACCAGGATATCCCCAAACTGCAGTGAGTAGCGCTCAAAGCGACGGGCATCTGCTGCAAAAAGATCTTTGAGGTGAACAGCGTCCAACCGCCTGCGGGCCTCAGTCAGTCGCTTCCACGCGCCGGTTGCGTCAGGTTTAACGGAAGAAAGCATGTGAGCATACTCCTTGTGAGAGGTATGCGTCAGTATGCCCCGCCCAGGAGGGCCGTGTCAATCATCGATGCAGCGCAGCGGCCCAGGGGCAATGGACGATCTCCGGGATGCTTGAGGGATCAATGCACAATCCCGGATTAAATTCTTTCCAATTTACTTTTTTGCGCTACCCATGCACAGGAACCACAATCATGCATAGACCCACTCTGCAGCCAAAAGATCGTTCTCTGCAGACCAGGAGGCTTGAGCTCAAGCCAGGAACGCCCTGCCTAACGATTGTTGCCGCTGTATTCATCCACATACCCGAGCCATAAAACACCAGGGGGGTTGCCTCGCGGCAACCCCCCTGGTCTCACAGCATGTCCGTATGAAAGCCTGACTCAGTTTTCGGACGAATCGTCCCTGAACTCGACCTCGTTCCGGTTTTCAGCTGACTTTTCGTTGCTGCCGTCCGTCTGGCCCGCATCGGCCTGGCGCTGCTCGCGTCCCCGCCCCCGGCCACCACGCCGGCGCACGCGCACACCGCTTCCCTCGCGGGGGGCCTGGCCCTCTCTGAGGACATGGCCCTCTCCTTCACTGGCTGGACTCTCGGCCCGGGGTGTACCCTCCTGCGCTGCGCCCGGACCGGGCTGGTGGCTCCTCTCGCCCCGGGGAGGCCTGTTCCCGCGCGGGCCACGCTCATCGCGCCGTCCATCACGCCTGTCATCACGACGCCCGTCGCGTCCGCCCCTCTCACCACGGTCACCACGGTCACCACGGTCACCACGCTCGCTGTCGCGACTCTTGGCGATCTCGATCTTGACAACAAAGCGGCCCATCTTTTTACCGGAAACCTTGCGAATGATGGTATCCGCCACCCCCTGTTCGACGGCAACGTGGCTGTAGCCGTCCCTGGCATCGATCCGTCCGACCTGGGTTTCCTTGATGCCCGCCTCTTTGGCGATGAACTCGCGCAACTGGGACTCATTGCTTCCATGGCGGCGGCCGATGTTCACAAACAGCCTGGCCTCGCTGCCTGCCGGGACTGATGCGGTCCGTCCAGCCTGCTGGGGAATGTCGCTGATCCGGAACCCGCCCTCGCTGCATTTTTTCACCAGCCAGGCCAAAGCCTTGCCCCGCTTGAAGAGCGGGACATGCTTTTTCATTTCTTTATACACGGCACTGATATCCTCGCTTGCGAGGCCACGAACAATTTTGTCAAACATTTTTTCCATCCTTTTTGCAAATGCCGCCTCCAGCGTCGGGAGGGGGAAGTTTTGTATGGCGAGGTGATTCGCCTCTTGAATCTTGAACAGGTCATGGTACTCGGCGGGACTGACGATCATGATGCTCTTCCCGCTGGCGCCGGCCCGCCCCGTCCGACCTGTCCGGTGGACAAAGGTTTCGGGATCAAGGGGGATATGATAATGGATCACATGGGTCACATCCCTGATATCCAGTCCGCGGGCCGCTACATCGGTCGCCACGACAATGGCAGTCTTGCCCTCGCGAAAGCGCGCCATGACGGTCTCACGCTTTGACTGGGGCAGATCGCCATGCAGACCCTCAACCGGATATCCGGCCCGGGCAAGGGCGTGGCAGACACGGTCCGCTTCGATCTTGGTGTTGGTAAAGATGATGGCCTTTGCAATGTCCTCACAATCAATCAGCCGCATCAGGCCTTCAAGCCGTTCACGGCCCGGAACTTCGTAAAACGCATGCTCGGTCGAATCCACCAGCAGGTTGGCTTCGGAGGTTGTATGTATCACCTCACGCCGGAGGTAACTGCGACCCATCTTCTGGATCCGGGGCGGAATGGTGGCCGAAAAGAACATGGTCTGCCTGCTCTTTGGGGTCGCCGTCATGACGGTATGCACTTCGTCATAAAAACCCATGTCAAGCATCTCGTCAACCTCGTCCAGCACGGCAATCGCGACCCGGTCCAGCACAAGCTCCTTCTGCCGCATCAGGTCCACAATCCGTCCGGGGGTCCCGATCACGATCTGGGCCCCGGCTGTCAGGGCATCCACCTGGGGCTGCTGTCCTACTCC
>JAKPMW010000382.1 GCA_029548715.1 Spirochaetota bacterium
TACCAGGCGACCTGCCCCGTCGCTGTCGTGTCCGAATAGTCCGCCGTCGCCCCGGATGCGTAGTTATAGGGTGTCCAGCTTGTACCATCTTTATAGCTCGCAGCATACTGCCACTCACCCTCGGTTGGCAGGCGATAGCCATCCGCATCCCATTTGAGGTACGGATTATCAAAACTTCCCGCCGTTGTATTGACGCTGCTGGCATAGCTGCCATCTTGACTATTCTTGATCGGTGTCGTATAGCCGCTATCGCTGCAATACACTGGCGTCTTCCCTTCCATCTGGCTATAAGCATTGCACCAGACAATCGCATCCCGCCAGTTGATCGTTGTCACCGGCTCAAACTTGGCTGTCGTTGGAGCGGCCCCGGCTGTTCCGTCATGGCCTTCTTTCCCTGCATTGGCAAAGAGATACCCATGGGTCAATGCCCATTCATATACGGTATTCCATAACTCGTACGTCACCTCGTACTTGCCCATCTTGAACCCGGTGATCGTATGCTCGAATGTGTTCCCGCTTGTTGGCACCTGTGAAAATGTGCCGCCGGGGATAGTGGCCATATCCCGATATGAAACTGAGGAGAAATCGTGCAGATACCTGTACGCAACCACATTTTTTGGTGACCCGCTGATCACATAACCTGTCGGATTTGCGATCGCAACCGATATCGTCTCACCATTCCCAACCATAATATCCGAAACAGTCAGCGCCCTCGTTGTGCCTGTTCCGCTCAAGCTGCCTTTGGTCGCACCTGTCACCGTGATGTCCCCGATGGCCAGTCCGACCGGTTCGACGTCAAAGGTCAACGTCAACTCTGTGGTCGTGACAGTACCGGAGCTGCCATTGGCAGTAAGACCGCTGAAGCTGACAGAAACCGGAGCACTGCTGCTTGAAACGACACTACTTGAAATCGCACTACTTGAAGCAAGCTGGCTACTACTTGCAGCATTACTTGAAGTGGCACTACTCGACACCGCGCTCCCGCTGGAGAGTGCTTCGCTGCTTGATGCGGCACTACCCGAAATGGTACTACTCGACATCGCACTCCCGCTGGAGAGTGCTTCGCTGCTTGATGCGTCAGAACTGCTACTGGATGTCACAATCACTGCCTCATCATCCCCGCAGGCCACCAGTGTGAATGCCACCAGCAAAACGAACAACACGCCAACTATCCTGATCTTCATTTGCCCCCATATATTTTGTATTCCCTATGCCACAAGCATCTCAGACCGCAGTCGAAAATTTTTATACCCAGATACCGCAGGCAGATAATATTGGTCACATATCGCCCCGGGTCGAGCATATCTCGCTGTATATTTTACACAAAAATGCAATTGTATAATTCTACAAGGTGATAGAGCGCTTGTCCACTGGAAAACAGGCGTCGAACCATGACCCAACATCACCCAATCCACTTCCCCACCCAGTCGACAAAAACACCCGCAATCTCACACGCATCCCGATACTGCTCCTCCCAAGTCGCTTCATAATTCCCGGGATACCGATTGTTCACCGCGTAGATCGATAACAACGCAAAGATCAATATCGCTCCGCTCGCTCTCTTCGTCCCGGGCTCGCGAACCAAACAGCAAAATCTGCAGTGGAGCAGATAGTCTTGACTACAATTTCTCGACCACGGACCAAAGGGTTGAAAGCTGGGGGGATTGCAACCCTTTCCGGGATTCCCCGCACTTGCAACCAGCACTTGCGTGTCCATGATTGCTTCCATTGCCACCAGAGGATGCAGCGCAGTTTTCTGCGCACACATCCGTCATCGAAAACTTCCCGGAGCTGCCGGCATTGCTGTTCATCAGCAGACAGTGTACACTCTTTCAATGCCGCTCCTGACAGGATCCCTTCTTTCGCGGCAAGTCAGTTGCCACAGTGCTGGCCGATATCAATGCCGGCAAAGGGCTCTTCGAAATTACCGAGACAGTGCATCTGCCAAAGACACAGGCGCGTTTTCCCCTGATGGACACCTTCTCCTTTATCGAGCCAGCCGAGAGCATTTGCACAAATGGGTGTCCGCGATGCCCACCGGGGCAGCCAGGGGAAAGAATTCGCCTTGGGAGGCAGCGTCGAACTGGGGTACAAGCTGTATCTCTTTGGTGTCGATGTCATCTACCGCGAGCTTTCGCCAATCGTCAACATGAATTACGGCTTCGATTTTGTGCCGCCGCATGGCCAAAACACGTTCTCCCGTGTCGTGGAAATTCCACGCTCTGTCACCCGCACCGGCCTCGATTTTGCGGGAATATCGGGAGGGCTCTCGCTGGGATTCCGCCTTGATCTGCAGGGAGAGGCAGCACTGGATGCACGCTGGGAAATGGACGGCATCGCCGCTGACTTCGTCCCCCTCGCCCTGCCCAATGCTTCACCACGCTCCCTCGCCGCGACCCTCCCGGCATTCGATAACCGCAATATGCAGCCGGGGCAGACCATCAGCCGGGCATACCGCATCGATTTGAGAAACCCCCGCTACATCCTCAGCGGAACCATCACCCCCTGCGCCAGAATCGGGGTCACAATCGACCTGCCGCTATTCAACGGCTCTTTCAACACACCCTGGGTTAACATCAACGCCCTTCGTGTCTCTCTGGGGAGACACACACTGGGAACACACCGCGGCACAGCAGCCTTGCACTCGGAACAGATCGGCACCAAAACATTTACCCGTGAAAACACCGCCTCTGTGTCACTTGCCGGCAGGGTGCGCCTCGAACTGCGCCGCCCAGAAAATCCACGCTACATCAGCCTTGGGGCGGCACCGCAGCGGCTGTTGATCTCCACCAATGAATCCAGGCACAGCTTTGAGCTGAGCTATATTGATCCTGCCATGGCATCGGCGGCGGACAGCGTGCCGCGCTACGTCGTTTTATATAGCCCGCTCATCTCCCGCTATCTCAGGGCCGGAATCGGAGCGCAGTCCGTCGTTGGTGCCGGTGATCGCAGCGCACCGCCGGGACAAGGCTGGCAAAGACAGCGCGACTGGGAGGTCTTCCAGATTGTGCAGGTCTCTGACGGGTATGTGCTGCGAAGCGTGGTCAACAACAATACCGGCTACCCGCGCCTGGTGGACGGGCAGATCCGGGCCGACGAACCGACCCGCAGCAGGGCACAGGTTTTCAGGGTGCTGCCGGCGCAGTAAGCGTGAATGTACTCCGGGAGTATCATATATAATATTGCAATACACTACGCGATACTCCCGGAGTACCATGACTGATGCTTTCGCGTTTCGGTACCTGCAATCACGACGAAGACCGGGCTCAACCCATCCTGCCCGCAAGGACCGCATGAATCTTGCGACCCAGCTCGTCAAGCTTGAAAGGCTTTTGCAAAAAATGGACGCCCTCATCCAGCACCCCCTGGTGCGCGATCACATTGGCCGTATACCCTGACATGAACAGGCAGACCACCCCGGGGCAATGTGAGGACAACTGCAGTGCCAGTTCCCGCCCGTTCATCCCCGGCATGACCACGTCGGTGAGAAGCATGTCAACCTGGCAATTGATCTCCCGGATAATCCTGAGTGCTTCAGCCGGGCTTGCAGCCCGAAAGACCGTATGCCCCAGATTTTCGAGCATCAACCCCGTTACCCTGAGATTTTCGGGAGAATCTTCAACAAGCAGAATCCGGGCCTGTCCGGTATAAACAGTATCGCGAGGCTGATCCCCTCCGGCTTCACCCGTCACGTCGTAGCGCGGAAGGTACATCCTGACAGTCGTTCCCTGTCCAGGCTCGCTGTATACATTGATGAACCCGTGGTTTTGCCGGATAATCCCGTAGACGGTAGCCAACCCCAGTCCGGTCCCCTTACCCATCTCCTTGGTTGTAAAAAACGGCTCAAATATTTTTTCGAGCAGATCCTTTTCCATCCCGCAACCGGTATCGCTGACCGCAAGCATGACATACTCGCCAGGCAATGCCCCCTCATGAGCCGCGCAGTACTCGTCATCGAAATTCCGGGATCCGGTCTCGATGCTGATTCGTCCGGTATCTGCAATGGCGTCCCGCGCATTGACACAGAGATTGGCCAGAAGCTGGTCAATCTGTGACGGATCCAGCAAGACCATGGTGGAAGTCTGGCACGGCAACCATTCGAGCTCGATGTTTTCACCGATGATGCGCTTGAGCATCCTGAGCATGCTCGTCACGGCCTGGTTGAGCTCCACTGCCTGTGGAACTACAGTCTGTCTTCTCGCAAAGGCCAGCAACTGGCGTGTCAGGTCGGCCGAATGTTCCGCAGCAGTCTTGATGCCCTGCAGGTCTGCATACAAGGGCTCCCCCGGTTTGACCCCTTCAAGAGCCAGTTCGGCATGTCCGAGAATCACACCCAGCATGTTGTTGAAATCATGAGCCACACCCCCCGCCAGCCGACCAATCGAATCCATCCTCTGGGCCTGCAACAACTGGCCCTGCAGACGCTCCTGGGCCTCTTCGGCCAGCTTGCGATCCGTGATATCCTGCTGCATCCCGCGCACGCCGACTGGTTTCCCGTCCCGGTACACGATACTCCCGATTGCACGCACCCAGCGAAGATTGCCCTTTGCCGTGACAAGCCGGGCCTCAAAATCAAAATCATTCCCGTGCTCGAGAGCATGCCGGACGGCCGCCTCGACTCTCTCCCGGTCATCCTGATGATAAAACAGGATTGCATCAGCAACCGAGGGCGGGATGTCTGTTTCGAGTTCATAATTTCTGAATATTTCTTCCGTCCAGACCAGGGTATTCCCCTCAAGGTCAATCTCCCAGCCTCCGACCCTGGCGATACGTGAGGTCTCCTTCAGACGCTCTTCACTCTCCCGCAGAGCCGCCTCGGCCTGCCTGCGGGCTGTGATGTTTTCAAACGCCACACCCATCTGGTTTCCCGGCAGTGGAAAGGCCTTGACCGAAAATGCCGCAAGCGGAACTCTTTCATCCCCATAGACAACGTCGTCAAATTCATCGACCGTCTGGGTACGAACAACCCTGGCATACCGCTGGGGTACACCCTGCGACCTGAGTCCGGGAAAATTTTCGTCAAGCGTTTTTCCGACAATGCCCCCCGGAGACAACCCGGTCAGCAGCCCGACTGCCGGATTGGCATACACCATCCTGAGGGTCCGGTCATCCAGAGGATCCTCAAGATGATAGATATACAGCCCGGTCGGGATGTTCTCGACAATCAGTTGAGCCTTGCGCAGTTCCTCATCTCCGGCCCCGATCAGCGCATGCTTCCGGTGGAGGGCACAGGCAGCACGAACCGAGGCCAGCAGGCTTTCGCCCCTGCTTTCCGAGCTGACTACCCCGCAGGCAGCGAAATCCGCCACCCTGCCTGCAAACGGATACTGGGCCGGATCAAGAACAAGCACAAGGGGAAGAGTGTTCAGCGCGGCAAGAGCGCGCGCAGTCCGGATACCCTCGGACTTCATCTCCCCGTCCGGATGAAAAAGGACCACGTCCAGCTCGGGCATGTCTCTGGCCAGCACAAGTGCGGCCTCCCCGGTGCCCGAAAGACAGACGCGACAGCCCTGCCCGGCAAGCTCTTCCTGAACTGTGTCAGCAACCAGTCGATCATCATCAGCAAGAAGAACGGTCACACCCGCATCCCCCGTCTCCGGCATCGGACCCAATCCGCCCTGACACCTGTACCGTTGAGGGTATCAGGGTTTACACAGTTTTGCAATCCCTGCAAGATTATCCCGGATTCGTATAACGATATTGCATTTTGGACAGGGGTGCTGCACTCTGCCCCTCAGCCGGTAACCGCCTCATCCTTCCACGGCCCGGGATTTTTGCCGCGCACACTGCGGAATTTTTCCGTAAAGGGGACTTCGATGCGGGCAATGGTCCGCCCGTCACAACTCCCGACCCTGAAGAGGGCCGGGTTGATGTTTTCTCCCCGCAACAGAAGGACGCTCAGGGCAAAGCCTATCCCCTCACCCTCGGTATCATCGCCATGCTCGAGATAAAATGAAACCAGATTGTCATAGCTCATGCCCTTGGCAAACTTTTCGCGGATGCGCCGTTCGTCCTCGGGGGTAATCTCGATATTGTTGACGACCTCGATCCGCAGGCCATCCTCGCTGTGGGTGAAATAGATGCGCACATCAAGCCCGCGCCCCCTGGCGCGGCTGTACTGCTCGCGAATCCAGTCCTCGTTGAGATTTTTTTTGAAAAGGCTGATCCCCTTTTCATACTGGTCATGATTTGTGATATCAAAACCCTGCTCGTCGAAAAACACATTTTTGACGTTGGCCTTGACCGCATTGGCTACCAGTTCGCGCACACAGACGTAGAGGGTCTGCTGCATCCCGCCCCGGCCATACCGTTCAAGAACCGCCGAAAGGGCCAATCCGACCCCGCGCTCATTGGCATCTGTCACGTCGGGCAGAAGGAGAACCATGGGTGCGCCCTGGCCAGCCATCCCGTGGACTATTTCCCGCACCTCATCAGATTCCACAATCTCGATGATCTCATATTCACCCACGCCGCCCACCTGTCATCATTCGTGCTCTGTGCCTGCCCTGTGCAAGTATCCCATAATGACACAGGGCGGGTCAAGAACCCTGTTTCTGAAAAACCGGCACACCACGCAGCCTACATCCCGATATCCCTGCGACCGCGCCGGGCCAGCCCGACAAGCTCGTCGCAACGCTCGTTTTCGGCGTGACCGGCATGCCCGCGCACCCACAGCCAGCGTATCTCCCGCCCGGCCGAGGCGGCATCAAGCTGTTCCCAGAGATCGCGATTGAGAACATCCGACCCCGTTGAAGTCTTCCAGCCCTTTTTTTTCCAGCCGATGATCCACGAGCTGATTCCCTGCTGCACATAGCGACTGTCACAGCGAACAGTCACACTGGCAGCACGGGGGATGCGTCCAAGTCCTTCGATCACGCCCATCAGCTCCATCCTGTTGTTGGTCGTCGAGGCGGCATATCTGGCCCCCTCTTCTTCCGCACCATCGGGCCGGCGGATAATCCAGGCACAGGCGCCCGGTCCGGGATTGGGACTGGCGCCACCGTCGGTAAAAAGCTCCCAGCCCCCAAGACCTGCCGTCTCGCCTGTCCGCGCAGGCTGACCGGCCGGCCTGCGGCCGGGTCCGGTTGCGGGTTTGCTCTCCTCCATCCCCGGAAGGGTCGCCTGTGCCTCGCCGATATCAATCGAAAAACGTCCCCGGTTCCATTTTCCCCGGGCAGCATCCAGTGCATCACGGATGCGATCCGTCTTTTCAGCCAGAACAGCTTCAATTTCATGGCCGGATACGCTCTGTGCATAGAGCGTCCGCTTTTTTGCGTCGGCAAAATAATCAACGACTGCCTGTCCCAGATCGGAAGACAGCTCGCACTGGATCCCGTAGTTGATACGCTTGAGGATGCGGACCTGGATTGTCATTCACTCTCCCTGTATCCAACAATCAGCTTTTTCGGGGCGGCCGCAAAGAGGGCCGCGGCCTTGCGGTCTGCCAGGTACACACCGAGATGACTGCTCCCCAGGGCAGGCAGATGGTACCAGAGCCACCCACCCTCCCGCCGCGGCTGGACCCGGACTCCATCGGCATCCAGATCCCAGGGTGCGCTGCCGGCCTGGAGACCCAGGACAAGCTCTCCCCGGTTTTTCAGACCGGCAACCGTTTTGCTGATCCTGATCACACCATCCCTGTCCGGTTTGAGATCGCGGACCCCCTCACGGGTAAGGGCAAAGGAAACAAGGGTAGCACGCTCGGTCCGCAACCAGCGGCTGTCAGGCTCAATGACCTCGGATAGCACCACAGTCCGCTCAAGCCTGATTTCCCTTCCCTCCGCCGTTTCAGCAAGGAGCATCAGCCGGGCTTCAGACCCCTGCCGGGCCAGTGAAAGGGGAAGGCTGGCGGTATTTCCGGGCCGCAACACAAGCGGCCCCCCGGCCTCGAGGATTTCGGGTGAAGACTGGACAAGCCTGAGCCTGATATCGCCGCTCCCCCGGTTTTCGAGCACCGCCCGCCCAAAGCG
Source organism: Spirochaetota bacterium (assembly GCA_029548715.1). GTDB lineage: Bacteria > Spirochaetota > JAGLSM01 > JAGLSM01 > JAKPMW01 > JAKPMW01. The sequence goes on from JAKPMW010000382.1 coordinate 7,971, forward strand.
GGCAGAGTCCCGCACCAGATGCAGGGCCAGCGGTCTCGGGTGATGGAGGACAAAACTCCCGGCAACGCGGATCGTGCGCGTCCCGCAGGCCACACCGATGACAACCCGCCCTTCGAGCGGTTGATCACCCGCCTGCTCCGGCGCCCTGATGGCCAGGTGCAGGCGTTCATCCCGCTTCTCTCTGCGGGCCACACTCCAGCCCTCAGGCAATTCAACTGAAGCCTGCTCTGACTCGAGGACATACCGTCCGTCCGAGACGGCCACACCGGTATCAAGAACTGTCTTGCCCGCAGCAACGATCATCCCCGCCAGCATGCGGTCAACCCGATTGAGTCTGGAAAAAACCTGCCGCTGCTCAAGCTCGCCCGGCAGCCCATGCCTGACAATCTCGCTGCGTAGCTCACCCAGACTGACACCCAGTGTGCTGACGAAAGCCGCATCCCTGCCTTCGATCCGCTCAAGATGCTGCCTGATCCGGCTGCGCAGGTCCCTGAAAACAAAGGACGAGGCCACCCGCGTCGAGGCATGACGCATCTCAAGGATGATCCGGTACAGTGTCTCAAGTCTGAATTCCGAACAGACATCCTCTTCAGGCAGCGAACCGGCAAGGCTGCCCTCAGCCACCATCCGCAACCAGAGGGCTGCACGCACAAGGGGATCAATGACACTGCCCGTCTTCTCCCAGCGCACCAGGGCTGCACGGTACCATGCAAGATCAAAGGCCCGGGCAGCCGCCACAACAAGGAGTGCCTGGTCGCGCGGTGACAGAATCTCCCCGAACGGGCGCAGGCGGCGATACTGAAGGTCGTAGCGCACATCGCCGCCGGCCTGCAACCCGGCATCCGCGACCACCCGGGGATCGGGCATGCCCTGTGCGTTGGTCCAGGCCCTGGCTTCGGGCGACCAGAGCCTGTCCGCCAGCACCCGCGCCTTGCCCGCATTGGTCAGCATGCGTTCGGAAACCGCAGGGCGCCGGGCCAGCCGCATCAGGAGGGCTCCGTCATGGAGGGCTGCCTCAAGCTGAACAGCATCCACCGGAAGCATCTGCGCATTGGACGCCGTGACGACCCGGCTGACAGCAGCCAGTCCCTGATCCACAAGATCCAGTTCTCCTGCCAGGCGGCCGCTGGCGATCGTCTGGCGCGATACCAGCGAGGCATAGCGCAGGAGCACATCGCGTCCGCCGGGAGTGCGTGCCAAGCGTTCAACAGATCCGCCTATCGCCGCCGGCACGGCAGCAAGCCAGGCTGCGGCCTCCCTGTCACGTCCGAAAGTCCGCATGGCTTCGGCACAGTCCAGGAGGTCCCGGGCATCCCGGGGCGCAAGCCCGGGGCAGACTGCCGCTGCCGCCAGCGAGCGCAGCCTGCGCAGCAGCGAAACCTGAAGGGTCCGGTCCGTAAACAGGGGCGTGCGGCCTTCGGACAGCCAGGTCTCCCAGACTGCCTTGGCACGGGACATGGCCTTGCCCATCCCATCCAGGCGCATCCATTCAAGACAGCGCCTTTTCGTCTCGTCAACAGCGGTACCGGCAGCAAGAACAAAGAGAAACCGCTCGCCGGTCGCAGGAGAGAGCCGGATTGTCCCATGGAGCGCCCCCAGCCCGCCGAACGCCTTTGGCCCGTTTTTGTACAATGGTCCTGTCCCGGGAGCGGTCCAGACCACCCCCCCGCCTGAAACAGCACCGACCACAAAAACGCCCGCTGCAGTCCGAAACTGGGCCATCCCCTCGGCAGCCTGCCAGACACCCTCCTGATTGGTCAGGCTGGTACCGAGCGACAGGCCCGGCTGACAGACCACGAGACGGCTCCCCGTATTGGTCACCACCAGTTCCCACAGCCAGACTCCGTGACCGGCACTGACCAGTCTGGTCCGCATCACGAGCCCGTCCGGCAGGGAAAGCAGGGCTTCCTCTCCCCCCTCACGCATCGCGAGGACAGGGAGAGAATCGCCTTCGGGCTCCTGGTCATCCCAGTGTCCGGCCGGACTGACGAGGCGGGATTCAGAGGCCAGCCAGGGAAAGACGGGGCCCGCCAGTGGTTCGGCCGAACCTGAACGCACAATCCGGACAAGCGAACCCGCCCCGGGCCCGGCCAGCTCATATTTGGCGCAGGCCGCGTCGTCGCCGAGAAGCACCAGCCCGCTTTCTGCCGGTACCCCGGCCCCAAGCCGGACTGCCAGAGCACTGACAAGCAATGCAACCGCAGCCGCGGCACGGAATCCCATACGCTCATAACGCGCCATGCTGGTCGCTCCTTGAGGGGAACACTGTTTTCAATATATCAGACAATACTACACCCGGCGGGAACCCCGCTGCCACCCTCATCAGGG
>JAKPMW010000384.1 GCA_029548715.1 Spirochaetota bacterium
ATATTCCCGGGCTTACTCCGGGCTGACCTTACTCAATAGCCAGACGAGGGAAAACGAACCTATGAGCGCAGCGATGATGTTGATATCGAGCAGTTTGACTTCAATGATCTTGCCGAGCAAAAAGTGGCCGAGGTAGGCTCCCACGATGCCTGTAATCATGGCCCCCCAGAGATGACCAAACGTGTGCTTCTTGAGTACACGATACATGATCCAGCCGGTTGCGCATCCGAGAGCAACCATTTTCAGCAGGTTTAGCAATGCATCCATAGAGCAGGTACCCCGATGTGTAATATTTGCCGGACTGACACAGCCTCACACTATTTTCGGCAAGTGCGCGGAAAATGCTTACACTGAAGAAGAAAAATTATGGCGGGACGCTACTGTACCTGGATCGGGAGGATTTCGCCCAGGGCACTGTTGGTGCTGTAGCGGAAATCCCAGGCAGACACGGTTATGTGCCAGATTGTGCCAGGCGCAAGGCTGGCGCCTGCCGGATCGCTGGTAATGATGCAGGTGCGCCGTTGAAGCTCTGAACTCTTGCCAAACGGAAAGCTGGGTAGCCCTCCCGAAGTGTTGCGCAGGACGTCTGTCCGGTTGCTGGCTGAGGCATGGTTTGTCCCCATGTACACATTATACCCGGCGAAAAATTCCTCGTCGTTAAAGGCCCAGAAGCTGGCAATAATCTGGGAATTTGACGAACTGAGGGTCAGTCCGAGGGGCGGATGCAGGGGTGTGGCCGGTGCAAAGTTATTCAGGTCACAGGATGCCATGATACCCGTGGCAAGAAGGCACAAGACGGGAAAAAAACGGTACCGGGGCATTCAGGTTTCCTTTCAGTTGTTGGTGATAACCAGATTGGTGACATCACTTGTGATGGAATTGATTTTGCGTATCGAGTCATAGGCCGTTACCCCGACGAAGATATGCGTGGTAAACCGGGTAAAGGGAAGCCTGTTGCGGTAACGTCCATCCAGCACGATCTCAACTGTTGTGGGTTTGAGATACCGTGACGTCGCCCGGACGGTCGGAATGCTCTCCGTATTGACATTGGTCACAATCCAGGTTTTGTTGACGACCATCTGCTTGCTGTCGCCGATGTATACATTGAACCCGGAAAAATTATCTTCGTAGTTATATGAAATAAACCGGAGGATGATGGCGTTGGTCTGTGAAAATGCGCTCAGTGACATGGGCGGATTGGGATCAGCCAGCGATTCAAAGCCTTCAATGCCGCAGGCTGACAGGCATACCGACAGGAGACAGGCGAGTACGAGCCGATGCACTATTGTTCCTCCTGAATGAATACAGGGAACACCCTGCTCCCAGGTAAATCTACCGCATCCCGGGGGCGACGACAGCAGAAAAATCTTCAGTACAGGGCATCTCCGGTGATGCGGTCAAAAAGGACACAGTTGGCGGTATCCAGCCCGATCGAGATCGGATCCCCGGGGGCAAGCTGGCTGATTGCGGCTGGATTTGTGCGCAGTGGGAGCGTTGACGAATCAGGGAGCTGGATAAAGACGAGGACATCAGGCAGGATACGGCGGATGGAGGTAACAACGCCATTGAGCGCACCCGGTGAACCTTCGGGGAGGCGGTACACATACTCAGGCCGAACCAGCAGAAAAACCGGCTGACCATCAACGAGCCTGCTTTCGATGACGGGTGGCAGGGG
>JAKPMW010000402.1 GCA_029548715.1 Spirochaetota bacterium
CAGTTGCGCACCATGATGGCAGAGGGATCGCCGCTGGTATGACGTGTGGGTACCACGATCCGCATGATGCCGACATTGCTGCGTGCCGGATCAAGGTAGAGCAGGTAGTTTCCGTTGGGGTAGGTGCCTACCTCGCGTACGCCGTCGGGCAGGGCCAGTCCGTGGGAGATATTGTTCATGATCGAGAGGACCCTCAGTTTTCCGGTTGTCCCGAAGACGAGAAAGCGGTTATCGTGGCTCGGCTCGATCAGCGATATCTCGACATCATCGGCGGCATGGACCATCTCGGCACTCTGCAGATAGCGGTCGGTGAGGACCAGTGATCCACGGTATCCGATGGCTATCCGGTGATCGCGCAGGATGCGCATGCTGAGTGGGCGACCGGAGAGGGAGACCGCTGTCAGGGGAAAGTAGCGCACCGTTTCAAGGGTGTCACTCACGAGCCAGCGGACGCTGTTTTTGGCCGGGTCGTAGAGGTACAGGTAGCGGTCGTCCCGGCTCATGTCGGCCACCATCGGTTCGATCCGGGAGAGAAGATACTGCTTCCGCAGGACCGAGTAGATGGCTGGCCAGGTATGGCTGGAGGACGAGTTCCCGATGAAGAGATACTTGCCCTGGGCCGAAAAGCGCACCTGACGCGGGGGAAAGGCCGTCTTGATTCGCTCACTGATCCGCATCCGGGTACGGTCAATCAGGATGACCTCATGCCGTTCGGGGAAGGCTGCCGCAACCATTCCCATCGGGGAGACTGCGACCGACTGCGGGCGGGAGTCATCGTGTCCGACCAGGAGGCTGAAGTCAAGCACATGCCTGATCCGCTGGTCCCGCAAGTCGACAAAGGCCAGACCGCCATTTGTCAGTGAGATCACGGCCTGACGCCCGTCCGGGGTAAAGGTGGCACCCTTGGCGCCGGCCAGATTCCAGTCCGTCTTTTTTTCAAGGTACCAGCCATCCATTTCGCTGGCCCAGCGGCCTGATGTGGAGGGGTCTGTGCGTGAGGCCAGCAGGCTGCAGGTGGCCACACTCAGCAGTATTGTTGCAATGAATATTTTCATTCTGTCCTCCGCACGTATGCTTTCATATGGTAGAGGGTCGGCAGAATAGACCGTTTGCATGAGGACTTCGCCATCCGGGCTGGAGTCTTGCCGGCGGAGTCCCGGGGCTATAGCATTAGGTATGCTGCATTTTCGGTCCGCAGCCGCTATGTAAGGGAGCCCCATGCATGTCCAGACTGTACCTTGTCGACGGTTTTGCCCTTGTTTTTCGTGCCTACTACGCCATGGCTTCTCGTCCCCTTGTCAATTCGCGCGGGGAGAACACCCAGGCTGTGCACAATTTTTTCCGGATGCTCTTTCGTGCCATTCGTTCGGAGCAGCCTGAACAACTTGTGGTTGTCTTCGACTCCCGGGGGAAAAATTTCAGGCACGAGATGTACCCCGAGTACAAGGCAAACAGGCTCAAGGCGCCCGAGGACCTTTTGGCCCAGCTTCCCTGGATTGCCGAGCTGACAGCCCTTTTCGGAATCCCCCATGTCAGCGAGGAGGGGCTTGAGGCTGACGATTTGATAGCTGCTTTTGTGATGCATGCCCGAAAGACCGGCGAGGAGGTCAGGATCCTCTCGGGAGACAAGGACCTGATGCAGCTGGTGGATGAGCGGGTGCACATGCTTGTGCCTTCACGCGATCCCTCAGCCCTCTTTGACGAGTTCGGGCCCGCCGAGGTACGGGACAAATTCGGTGTTCCTCCCGGCGCCATTGCCGATTACCTCTCCATCGTGGGCGACAGTTCGGACAACGTTCCCGGAGTGCGGGGCCTGGGCGAAAAGGGAGCCAGGGCACTCCTCGAAAAATGGGAGAGCCTTGAGGGGATCTACCAAAACCTTGAACAGGTAACTCCCGAGAGTGCACGGCGCAAGCTTGAAGAAGGGCGTGAAAGTGCCCTGCTTTCGTACCGTCTTGTCCGCCTCGACAGAAAACGGCCTCTGCCCCTTGCTCCCGGGGCCTGTCGCCTGGGAGCGGTCAATGCCCAGGCTGCCCTCCCCAGGCTTGAAGAGCTTGAGCTCAGGCAGCTGATTGCCGAACTGGGGCGGCATGGGTGGCTGTCTGCATCACGGACAGAGCCAGACCCTGCTCCCCCGAAACGGGCCGCGCCCGGGCCCGAACAGTCGCATGGCGAGCTGTTTGCCTTTTCCGAGGAAGCTCCGCCCGAGGAGATTCAACAGGCCGAAGAGGGGCTCCTGACTTCCGAGGCAGCCGGATGCCGATGGGAGTGCGTTACTTCCATGGAGGCACTGCAGGCGATGATCGGGGAGCTTGCGAAAGCGCCGCTTGTGGCCCTGGACAGTGAGACCACGTCGCTCTCGCTGCATGATGCCCGCCTCCTCGGTCTCTCCTTTGCCATTCGCGAGGGGCATGGCTGGTATGTTCCTGTCGGACACGGTCAGGATCAGCTTGCCGAAGATCTCGTTTTGGCGGAACTCAAGCCGCTGCTTGAAGATTCGACAGTCCCGAAGACGGGACAAAACATAAAGTACGAATATGCAATTCTGGGATTGCGTGGAATCAGCCTGGCCGGCGTGGTCTGCGACACCATGCTGGCGGCCTATCTGGTTGACCCCGGTTCGCGGGTCAATATGGATGACCTCGCGGCCCGCTATCTTTCGCGGCGTACAATCCGCTATGATGAGGTTGTTCCCAAAAAAAACGGCACACTCCTGGATGCGCCTCTTGAACAGGTGACGGCCTATGCCGCCGAGGATGCCGAGGTGACCCTCTCACTGGCCAATCGCCTCAGGCCGCTTCTTGCGAAGGGCGGGCTGGAGACAGTCAGCAGCACAATTGAACTTCCGCTGGCGCCGGTGCTGGCACAGATGGAACTGGCCGGGATCAGGGTTGATGCCGGGAGACTGTCGGACAGCAGTGCCAGGCTGGCAGCCCGCCTGGGTGAACTCGAGTCCGCGATCTTTGCCGCGGCAGGGACTGAGTTCAATCTCAATTCGCCCAAGCAGCTGGGGAGTGTGCTCTTCGAGAGGCTGGGACTGCCTCCCGTCAAAAAAACGAAGACCGGGTTTTCAACGGACGAGGAGGTGCTGCTTGAGCTTGCGCACCGGCACGAGGTCCCCCGGCTTCTGCTTGAGTTTCGCCGGGCCTACAAACTCAAGCACACCTACCTTGATGTCCTCCCCGGGCTGGTCCATCAGGCTACCGGGCGGATTCATACCAGCTACAATCAGGCCGTCACTGCTACCGGGCGCCTCTCGTCGAGTGATCCCAACCTGCAGAATATTCCGGTGCGCGAGGACGCGGGTCGCGAGATCCGGAGGGCCTTTGTCCCGGCCGAGGGGTCTCTCTTTGTGGGGGCGGACTATTCGCAAATCGAATTACGCATTTTGGCAGCGATGTCCTCCGACCCGGCGCTTGTGGCGGCCTATCGCGCCGGCGATGATATTCACCGCCGGACCGCAGCCAGGATCTTCGGAATTGATGAGACAGCGGTTGACCGCGAACGGAGGGGGATCGCCAAGGCCATCAATTTTGGGGTGATTTACGGGCAGACAGCCTACGGACTCTCCCGCGACCTCGGAATTTCCCGCAGCGACGCAGACCTCTTTATCCGCACCTGGTTTGAGGTCTATCCCGGGGTGCGCGAGTTCTCCGCTGCGGTTGTTGCCAGGGCCAGCGAGGAGGGGCAGGTCCGGACATGGTTTGGCCGGGTGCGAAGGATTCCTGAGCTTGCAAGCAGAAACAGGAACGTGCACCAGATGGGCGAGCGGCTTGCCTTCAATACGCTCATTCAGGGAACAGCCGCCGATCTGATGAAGCTGGCCATGATCGGGGTGCATCTGCGGCTCGCACGCGAGTGTCCTTCGGCGCGACTGCTGTTGCAGGTTCATGACGAGCTCCTGGTCGAGGCGCCGCAGGAGGATGCACCTCTTGTGAAAATGATCCTCGAAGAAGAAATGATCCGCCCCTGGCCCTTCGAGGTTCCCCTCGAGACCGGGTCGGGGATCGGATCGAGCTGGGATGATGTCCACTGAGGCGCTGGGGGGGGCGGAGATGAGCATGCTGCGTCCGGTCCTGGGCCTGACAGGGCGGATGGCCAGCGGCAAGGATCTGGCTGCCGGGATCCTGCGAGACGAGTTTGGTCTGGCGGTGATTGATATGGACCGCCTGGGCCATGCAGCCCTTGCGGCCCTCGCCCCCGAAATCGAGACGATGTTCGGTCCGGGATTCCGCCAGACTCCTTCCGGTGCGATTGACAGGGCTGCCCTGGGCCGGATCGTGTTTTCTGATCCGGCGGCCCTTCGCCGGCTTGAGGCCCTGCTGCACCCGTGGATGGTCTCTGAGACAGCCCGGATCCTTGCGCAGGATCAGGGGACAGGCTGCGTGATCAATGCCGCCATCCTTCACCGGATGGGCCTTGAACGGTTTTGTACCCACATCGTGTTTGTGGATGCCCCGGAAGAAGAACTCATCCGGCGCATCATGGCCCGTAACAGTCTTGCCAGGGATGCCGCCCTCTTGCGGCTTGCCCGTCAGGAAGATGTAAACCGTTACCGGGAATCTGCCGACACAGTCTTGGAGAACAGTGGCTCGCCGGAAGAATTCGCCGCCCGGGTTCGCGCGTTCGCCCAAAACTGTTTCGGGAGTACGAATCATGGAGATGCAGCAATTGCAGTCCGGTGCACGGACAGAACGCAAAAAGGACCTCTATATCCTCAGTCTTGACGGGGGGCGGGTGTTTTGGGTTGTTTCGATAGCGCTCCTGGTCCTTGTCTTTCTCTTCCTTCTCGGGTACTGGATCGGGCATGATACCGTTCCGGCCAGACAGGGAACCACTCTTGACCAGCCTCTGGCCGAGAATGGTGTCCCCCGGGACATCGCTTCGCGGGGGGATCTGGCCCCAAGGGACATGGCATCACTCAAGCGGGATCTTGAGCGGATTGGGCAGGCACAGCCGGCTACTGGCGATGATCGCGCGACAGCCCTGACAGAGCCAGCGAGCGGAGACAGGAAGGACGAGGGCAGCGAGTCGCTTCGGACTGCCTCCCGGGCGGGACGTGAGAGCGAGAAGCCCCGGATTGATGAGACCGCATTGACGAGCAAATCGGAAAAACGGGAATTCGAGACCTTGCGCACAAAGCCCAAAAAACAGGCAACACAGCAGGCGCGCGAGACAGTGTCCGGCAGTGCCAAAAAAAGTTCCGCGCAGGTCAAGGGTGCTGCCCCCCGGGAGACGGGCGCAGCGGGAAAGTATCTGGTCCAGGTTGCTTCCTTTTCGAGCCGGTCCGGTGCTGAATCCCTTGTCAGGCGTCTGCAGGACAAGCACTATCAGGCAAGCATTGTCACGAGCACTGTGCAGGGGAAGGAATACTTCCGCGTCAGGGTCGGCGGGTATGAGAGTTATGATGCTGCATCCCGGGTGGTTGCCAATCTCAAGGGCAGTGGAGATGGCAGCGGGAGCTATATCGTCCAGCGCTGACCCCTCTTGAGGCAGGAATGCGCCGGTGTCCTCGTCCAGCGACGGGCCGACACCGGTGCTTTTTTTGGCAGCGCGGGAGAGTCCTGCATGCTCCAG
>JAKPMW010000415.1 GCA_029548715.1 Spirochaetota bacterium
CCGGGACAAGCCCTCGACCGCCTCATGGGCACGGATGGTATTGTATGCGTTTTTCAGCTCGTCCCGCGAAAGATCGAAGACGTGCTCGTACATCTCGATAATCCTGGCCAGATCATCACGCTGCGACTGCTCATTCGGCTCCATGGCCCGTCCGTTTTCCGCAATCACATTGCTCGTCCTCAAGCTGCTCACGCAGGAGTCGTGACTCCTGCGATGCAAAAAGCTCGACCTCTTCGTGGGCACGGATGGTGTCATAGGCGTTGGCCAGTTCTTCGCGTGCAAGCTGGGCAGCGGACTCGTGGGCACGCACGGTGTTCCAGACACCCTCAAGTTCCTTGCGGGTCGCCTCCTGCACAGTCTCCTGGGCTGTGATCGTATCATCCGCCTCGGCCAGCTCCAGGGCCTCGGCCCGCGAAAGCCGGTCATACATGGCGACCAGTTTGTCCAGATTTTCAACGGCCTTTTTCAACTCTTCGTTCTGCCTGAGCAGCATCTGGATGACTGCGTCCTTCGACGCAAGCGCCTTTTGCAGGCTCTCGATGGTATCCATACCCACCCCCCGGTCTTGCAATGCTTGCCATGGACGACTCATACAATCGGGTGCTGCCAAAAACCAGCCCACCCTCTGCAAAGCCACCTCATACTGGTAACACAAAAACCCATATTAATATAGTCGAAAACGAGCAGGACGCGAAGAGGGACAAAACCACCCCCGCGTTGCAGTCTCGACCTTGTCCGGGAAAACGCCGAAAGAGTATCTTTGTTCGCACCTGCCGCTTCCCGCAAGCCGGAGGCTGTTCCCCATATTAATGACCAACGAGGTGGACCATGATCCAGGAAATGACTGACCGCATTGCGAACGTACTCCCCGGGATAACCGGTCTTGAAGCGGATGCCGTGTGCGCAGCCATCACCCGGCCGCCAAAGCCCGAGATGGGTGACCTGGCCTTCCCCTGCTTCCCGCTGGCCAAAGTGCGTGGCAAGGCCCCGCAGGTGATCGCGGCAGAGCTGGTACCCGAGGCGGCGGCAGCACTCGCAGGCAGCGGGATCATCGTCGAGTCAGCCGGCCCCTACCTCAATTTCCGCTTCGACCGCAAAAAGGTCGCCGCCGGGATTGCGGCCCGGGCCATGTCAGGCACCCCGCTTGTCGATGATTGCGGCCGGGGGCGCACCCTCGTGATCGACTTTTCGTCACCCAATATTGCAAAACCGTTTTCGATGGGGCACCTGCGTTCGACCTCGATCGGGAACGCCCTCTCCCGCATCTACGCAGCCCTGGGTTGGAAGGTGGTGCGAATCAACCACCTCGGCGACTGGGGAACCCAGTTTGGCAAGCTGATTACCGCGTTTCGCCTCTGGGGTGAGCGCGAACGTCTCGAAAAGGAAGACATCGCCTACCTGATGGAGCTCTACATCCGCTTCAACGACGCGGCCAAGGCGGACCCGGCCCTCGACGATGCGGCCCGGGCGGCCTTCAAGGAACTCGAGGATGGCGGTGCCGAAGCCCGTGAACTCTGGCAGGTCTTCCGGGACGCATCCCTGCGCGAATTCGAGCGCATCTACGGGATCCTCGATGTCTCGTTTGACAGCTTTGCCGGAGAGAGTTTTTACAACGACAAGGTTGATGGTGCGGTCCAGACCATCATGGATGCGGGCCTGGCCAGTACCAGCGAGGGCGCCCTTGTCGTCGAAATGGACGAGGGCTCAAAGGAACCGCCCTGCATGATCCGCAAGTCGGATGGAGCGACAACCTATGCGGCCCGCGATCTGGCCGCCCTCTTTTATCGCCAAAAGGAATATGCCTTCGATCGCCTGCTCTACGTGGTCGGCGCGCCGCAGGCCCTGCACTTCCGCCAGGTCTTTACCGTCCTGCGCAAGCTCGGTCTCGCCTGGCACGAGCGCTGCCTGCACATCCCCTTCGGGCAGGTCCTGCTCGAGGGCGAGATGATGTCCACCCGACGCGGAAACGTGATCTTCCTCGAGGATGTCATCAAGGAAGCCGAGGCCCGGGCCCTGCACAAGATGCTCACCAATGCCCTCTCCGAGGACGAGTCCGGGCCCGAAAGCAGCACTGCCTCCATCTATATCAGTCAGGCCAGTGATGAACAGAAAAAACGGGCGCGCATCCTTGCTGTTTCTTCCATTATTTTCTTCGACCTCAAAAACGGGCGCATCAAGGACGTCGACTTTTCCTGGGAC